>JAAZNX010000232.1 GCA_012798025.1 Methanothrix sp.
GACTTCATTTGGGCCCAATCGGCTTCCTGGAGATATGCAGCTGCAGTTTGTGATTTGGTTACATTGTAGGCCATTTTAGCGGTTTTATAGCCTTCTTTAGATAGGACGAACTGCCAAGTACCAGGCTGCCCTTTGAATACAACCGCACCGTTTGAGTCTGTTGTTCCCTCAAATATATTGCCAGCCGCATCCATTATCGCAACCGTAACCCCAGAAATCAATTGGCCGTTATTCGATCTTCCATCGAGGACATAAAGCTTCAATGTAACTTGATCCTGACTTGGAACAAGTTGATTTGCTTGCTGTCCCATTGCAGATCCAAATGAGGGAATCTTTGCACCATCGTCTTGTGCGAAGGCTGTCAAAGCCGTGCCGCCCATTATTAATGATAATAAAATCGCCAAATAATGCTTGTTTTTCATACCATCGCCTCTTGATTTGGTATACTACCTGTCTACTCTATTTTGAATTCAATGCATAAAAATGCATGGTACATGCAAGAACAAAGATGCCTTAAAATGTCATAAAGAGCCTTTATATCCAATAAGGAGTTCTTGGGCATGCTGAGTTGCTTATGTGTCGTTGAAAGTTCAATGTGTGGGATGATATGATCACAAAGGTTGATGTGGAGCACATCGGCTGGCTCGCCAGCATTAAGATCGAGGATGACGAGAAGGATAAGCTCGTGGAGCAGTTCAACTCCATTCTGGAGTACTTCCACCAGCTGGATGAGGTTGATACTGAGGGCGTTGAGCCCACATATCGCGTGGTGGAGCTGGCCAACATCTTCCGAGAGGATGTGGCCTGCCCATCTCTTTCGCAAGAAGAGGCTTTGCGAAATGCACCGCGACGCGAAAATGGCTATTTCAAGAGCCCGAGGATCGTGTAATCATGCTAATGGAGTTGAAAGAACAGCTCCTCTCAGGATCGGCAGAGGAATACCTGAACAAGCTGTTTTTGAAGATTGAGAAAAGCCCGCTCAACGGCTTTACCTCTCTGGCCAGGGAGAGCGCTCTTCAGCAGGCTAGGGAATTTGATAAAAATCCCGGCCAGGGCCGTTTAGCAGGAGTGCCAATCGCTATCAAGGAATGCATCTCAACCAAAGGGATAGAGACTAACTGCAGCTCTAACATACTGCGCGGATACATACCGCCTTACGATGCCCATGTGATCGAGCAGCTCAAGGCGGAGGGTGCCATCATCATGGGAAAGACCAACATGGATGAGTTCGCAATGGGCTCCTCCACTGAGACAAGTTGCTTTGGGCCTACCAGGAATCCCTGGGATTATGACTGCGTTCCTGGGGGTTCAAGCGGCGGAAGCGCTGCAGTAGTGGCTGGCGGCGAAGCCCCTTGCGCTCTTGGCTCGGACACGGGCGGATCTGTGCGCTGTCCGGCCTCATTTTGTGGAATAGTCGGATTAAAGCCCACCTATGGCCTGGTCTCTCGCTACGGCCTTGTCGCCTATGCCAACTCCCTCGAGCAGATCGGCCCGCTGACCCGTACGGTCGAGGACACTGCTCTTCTCATGGAGGTCATTGCAGGGCATGATGAAAGAGATACCACATCTGCCGAAGGGAAGAAGAGGTATCTGCCAATTAGGGAAGGCGTTAGCGGCCTTAAGATCGGCATTCCCAGAGAGTATTTTGGCGAAGGCGTGAGCAAAGAGGTGGAAAAGGCCGTATGGGATGCGATCAATACCCTGGAAAGCCTGGGCGCCGCCTGGCAGGAGGTCAGCCTGCCGCACACAAAACATGCCCTGGCGGCCTACTACGTAATCGCCATGAGCGAGGCCTCCTCAAACCTGGCGCGTTTCGATGGCCTGCGATATGGGCTGCGTTTTGGAGAGGACAAGGACTGGCATACGACATTCTCCGATATTCGAGCGAGGGGCTTTGGGCCGGAAGCAAAGAGGCGCATTTTGCTTGGAACCTATGCCCTCTCAGCCGGTTACTATGGTCGCTACTACCTGAAGGCTTTGAAAGTAAGAACGCTGATCAAGGAAGATTTCCTGAGGGCCTTCAAGGATGTCGATCTCTTGGCAGGACCCACCATGCCCATACCCGCTTTCAAGATTGGTGAGCGCATCAACGATCCGCTCTCGCTCTATTTGGCAGATGTATTCACGGTCCCCATCAATTTAGCAGGCGTTCCAGCAATCTCTGTGCCGTGCGGCTTTGCCGGGCACCTTCCAGTCGGCCTGCAGCTCATCGGAAAGCATTTCGATGAGGCCACAATCCTGCAGGCAGCTCACACATTCGAGAAGGCCACGCCCTTCCACGAGAAAACTCCGGCGGTGATTTAAATGGAAGACGTCATCATAGGCCTGGAGATCCATGTTCAGCTAAACCGCTTGCGTTCAAAGATGTTCTGTGGCTGCTCAACGGATTATCACAATTCCGAGCCCAATTCGCACACCTGCCCGGTTTGTTTGGGGCTGCCAGGTTCCCTGCCAGTGCTGAACAAGAAGGCAGTTGAGTTTGGCATAAAGGTCGGACTTGCCCTGAACTGCACAATTGAGGAGGAGACGCTCTTTTACAGGAAGAACTACTACTATCCTGATCTTCCAAAGGGCTTCCAGATAAGCCAGTATGATTTTCCGCTTGCGACGAGAGGTCACATCATGATCCTGGGCGACGACGGAGTTGAGAGAGATATTCGCATCAACCGGGCTCATATGGAAGAAGATCCTGGGAGGCTGGTGCATGCGGGCACAATAGACAGGGCAAAGTATACCATGGTGGATTACAACCGCTGCGGCATGCCGCTGCTGGAGGTCGTGACAGAGCCGGATCTTCACTCTCCAAAAGAAGCCCGAGCTTTCCTGGATAAGCTGAAGAGCATTCTTGAGTATCTGGAGGTATTCGACGGTTCCCTTGAAGGCTCAATGCGCGTGGACGCCAACATATCCCTGAAAGGAGGAGACAGGACGGAGATCAAGAACATCTCTGGCTTCAAGGGCGTGGAAAAGGCGCTCTCCTACGAGATCACACGGCAAAAGAACATGCAACGCCGCAACATCAAAGTGGTACAGGAGACGCGTCACTTCGACGAGATCCGAAACATCACCGTCTCCATCAGAAGCAAAGTAGGGGCTCACGACTATCGTTACTTCCCGGAATGCGATCTGGTTGGGCTGCGCATCGCCTCTTGGGTTCCTGCCATTAAAGCCGCGCTGCCAGAGCTTCCAGATGCCAAGCGCAAGAGGTTTGTAGAGCAGTACAACCTGTCTGACGATCACGCCAAATCTCTGACATCTGAGATCAAGGTTGCCAATTTCTACGAAGCTGTGGCGGCACGCGCTCCCCCAAAGCTTGCAGCGGTCTGGATAGCAGATGTGCTGAAAGGCGAGCTGAATTACCGCGACCAAACCGTCGACGGCTTTAGCCAGGAACACATGGCTGAGATCGTAAATATGCTAGCGGAAAGTAAAATCAC
This sequence comes from Methanothrix sp., assembly GCA_012798025.1. GTDB lineage: Archaea > Halobacteriota > Methanosarcinia > Methanotrichales > Methanotrichaceae > Methanothrix. The sequence continues at coordinate 3,438 of JAAZNX010000232.1, forward strand.
CGAGGACGGGGCAGTGCAGATCATACGCGATCTCCTGGACGGGAGGGGCAGCTCTCCAGATGAGATCGTGAAATCAAAGGGCCTTGGCAAGGCAAAGGACGATGTGGTGCAAAAAGCCGTACGGGAGGCCGTGGCTGAGAGCGCAGATGCTGTGGCTGACTACAAGGCTGGAAGCGAGAGGGCTTTGAACTTCATCGTAGGAGTTGTGATGAAGAAGACGCGCGGAAAGGCGAGTCCCGGCGAGGTGCACAAATTGGTCAAGGCTGAGGTGGAAAAAATGTAGGGATGGTACGCTGGCGCATACCACCCACAAATTTTTTGGCTCTGTTCACCTTCCCCAGAAGGGGTCCTTCTTGCGTTTGATCTCCAGAAAACTTTCCAGAACCTCGCGCTCGTCCTCTGCAAGCTTTGACTTCAATTCAAGCTCGACGATGCGGGCGTGTTTCTCAGGAATGTTGACATAAAGTATGTCGCCCTCGTGAATCTGGCGGCCAACAGTGGGGCCGTCGATGGATATGGCCACTTCCTGGCCAGCCGTTGCAGTTCCGACATTTTCGTTGTGCGCCTGGATTCCTTTAATCTCTCCAATATTTGCGCCATCCTCTCGCATCAGATTTGTCTGGGTTCTGATCACGCCGCCTACAACCTGCACTCCTACAATTGCAGGCTTGGACTGGCGAAAGACGCAATCGGGAAGCAGGCGCACTGCGCCTGGGCGGATCACTGCCTCCAGCCGCTCTTGTTCTATTCGCATCTTCTGTTCATCCAGCCATTGCTCATAGTTCTCGAGGATGGTGTAGATTATATCGCTGCAAAATACAGGTACGTTGGTCTTCTGGATCTCACTGATGGCATCGGGCAAAATCTCGACATTGAATGCGAGAATCGCGGAAAGAAGAGGGTCCTTGATGGAGGCGGCGCGGATAACATCCCTCCTGGAGATAGGACCCACATCTGCGAAGTGGATGGGTATGTTCTTTGCCTTCAGCTCTCCCACCAGAGCCTCCAGCGACCCGATGGTATCCGCCTTTAAAACTACACCCTCGTTCTCGGTATCGACCCTTACGGCTTCCAGCTCCGATTTGATCTCCTGGGCGAGAGAATCTATCTCTTCCGATGAGGCGACCACGCGGATGGTCGATCCGGCCAGGGAGCTCTCAAGCTTTGGCGCTGCAACCTTCACTCCTGATGCAGCAACAACGTGTTTTACAGGCAGAAATCTCTCCTCGGATCTGATCTCTGCCAGGGGCTTGGGCTTGAGAAGAGCTCTGATCTTGGTGACGACTGGCTCATGGGCTGTTCCTACAATCACAGTGTCCCCTGTATTGAACTCACCGTTATAGAGGATGACGTCCAGAGTGGTCCCGAGGCCTCTTTCTTCCTTGACCTCCAGAATGGTTCCCACACCTGGGCCGGTGGCGGTCAGCATCAGATTGTCTTTGAGAAACTTCTGAGCGAGGCCTACCAGGATCAGAAGAAGGTCAGGCACGCCCTCACCAGTGACAGCACTGATGGGAACGATCCCCACAGTCCTGGTGAAGTCTGAGATCCGATCGTATCTATTGGCATCAAATCCATACTTGAAGAGCTCTCCCACCAGCTCGTAAATTCGCGTATCCAGCTCCTCGGCAACCCTCTCGCTCTGCTCCTTCATTGTATTGGCGAAGGCTGCATTTGGGACCGGAAGCCAGCCACCTATACGGTCGATCTTGTTGGCAGCAACCACAAAAGGCGTTTTGAAACGCTTGAGGATATTGAGCGACTCGATCGTCTGTGGCTGGAAGCCCTCGTTTACGTCCACGATCAACACAGCCAGATCTGCCAGAGAGCCACCACGGCTGCGCATGGATGTGAAAGCATGGTGTCCTGGTGTATCGATGAATAGAAGCCCCGGAACCTGGAACTCCCCGCCAAAGCGTGAGCCACAAAATTCCTGTACGACGGCTAAAGGGACCTCCGTGGCACCTATGTGCTGGGTGATGAGTCCAGCTTCGCCTTTTGCTACTGTAGTCCCGCGAATCTTATCCAAAAGAGTGGTCTTGCCGTGGTCCACGTGCCCCATCACCACTACTATTGGTGTTCTGAGGTTGGCGTCTTTGCCCTTCGACTTGCCGGTTTTTTTTGACTTCTGCTGCATACCGATAGCCCTGGAGAAGAATCACTAAAAATTGCATTTTATTTTTTAAGAATTTAAAGGCTCCTATGGAGAAGGCAGAAAATCCTTCTGCCCTCCTTTACTCGTAGAGCCACCCTTCATCTATTCGCTTGTAGTCTACAATTTCCGAGGCGCTGAAGTGAAGGGCGATCTCTCGCGCGGCAGACGCAGCTGAATCCGAGCCGTGCACCACGTTCCTTCCTGTCTCAATGCCGAAATCTCCTCGCAGGGTTCCGGGAGCCGCTTCTGCTGGATTGGTGGCACCGTTCATCTTCCTCATTGCAGAGATTGCGCCGCGACCCTCGACCACAAGGGAGACAGACGGCCCTGAGGTGATAAAGTCTACCAGATCCTGGTAGAACTTCTTGCCCACATGCTCTGCGTAATGCTCTTTGGCCTTATCCACAGGCATCACTGTAAGCTTCATGGCCACTATCTTGAAGCCCTTCTCCTCGATGCGTTGAAGTATCTTGCCCACGAGGCCGCGCTGCACTCCATCGGGCTTAACCATGACGAAGGTTCTCTCCATCTCTGCCAGGCTTCATGCCCCCTTCCTGGCCCACTTGATGCGCCTTGTCACGCGCCCAAGGGCGACGTTATTCTCGCACTTGGCAGAGCAAAAGTAATAGACAGTCCCATCCTTCTTAGCATAGAGCTTGCCGGTGCCAGGCTCGATGACCTTGTTGCAGAATGTACACTTTCTCTCTTCCATTCTTCCATCACCTGCTGGTGAGCTTCTTAGCCTCTCGGGCGGTCTCCAGCAGTATCAGGACATCGCCCATGCGAATAGGTCCCATGCAGTTCCTGGTTATGATGCGGCCCTTGTTGTTGCCTTCCAGGATACGGCACTTGATCTGCGTCGCCTCGCCATGCATGCCTGTGACGCCGATGACCTCAATTACCTCTGCCGGTACGCCGTTTTCGTCCTCCATAAAATTTCACCTACTTTAGGGCAGCAACCTTCTGGACGATCTCGTCCAGCAGCTCCTTTCCCTTGCCTGGTTCGACAATGGCCGCTGCTGCGCTCTTGACGCCCAGTCCTGATGCTGCGCCAATCTCGCTCTGCTTCTTGACATAGATGTAAGGCGTCTTTTTCTCCTCACAGAGGGCAGGAATATGAGCTACTATTTCAGGAGGCTGAACATCTTCGCCAACAATTACCAGGCGTGCCACACCGCGCTCGATGGCCTTTGTAGCTTCATTTGTTCCTTTCTTTATTCTGCCAGTATCGCGAGCCAGCTCAAGTGCCTCGAGAGACTTCGAGGCCAACTCAGCCGGAACATCAAATCTTACGTATATTGGTCTTGCCATGATCAATTTCTCCTTCAGGGCTGCGATTGCAACCCATCATCATTCATCGCAAAAGCGAAAATCAAATTAGATCTGCCTGCAGCTCAACATGTAAAAAGGTTGCGCTACGGTCCTAGAAGGGCTTTCAGCACTCCTTGCAGATCTTCGGTTCTAACATTTCCCTGGATCATTGCCTCTGAGCCTTGCGTGGTATAACCAAGCCCGTATTTGCCTGCGATCTCCTTGGCCTTTTGGCTTGAGGTGGCATCCGGTTGGAGATATCTGGCAGAGAGGTTGAAGCCGCCTTGCACTTCGCTCATTGATTTGCTCACGCCTAAGTAAAATTCTTTGTAGCCGCCGGAGAGCGATGAGCTTGCACCTTTGCCAAGAGCCGCCACCTGCAGGTCAGCAGCCTCACCTTCCGGTAGGGTGAAGCTGTCTGTGGGCAGACCTCCAGAGATCACATCGATGACCTGCTGCATCGAAGCTTGCGTTCCAAAGAGCGTCGGCTTGCCCATTACAGTTACATAATCAGAGCCTGCTGGGATCATCATATAGTTCTCGTATGGTACCACGAGACCACTATAGCTCACCTGGAACGGCTTGATCCAGTGGAACTCAATCCAGGTATTGTTGAAATAAGCCTCTCCCAACTTTTCGATATCCGTGGGATATAGCTGGCTTCCGTAAGTCAGTCCGATGGACTGGGGAAGGACGGCGCGAGCAGCATCCGTCAAATTCTGAGATACAGTAAGATTGATCCAGTACACAATGACGGTGCTTTCTGGAGACATCTCCAGGACATCGTCAAGGCTGTCGAAGCTCCAGTCCACCAGGCGACCCTGTACCCCAAAGGTCTCCAGGGACGTCGCATCCGTTCCCACAATAACATCGTTTTGGTCACTGCCTCTCAGCACGAAACCTGCAAAGGCCGAGACAACCATGATTGCGCCAACGAAGATAGCGAAAGCCTTCTGATTCATCCGCAACTTCAGACGAGGCTATTCTTATTTAACTTTTATCAAGGGGCAAGAGAGATTCGTCCTGGGTATAACTTCTCCCTAACGACAATGCTATCTCTGCCTTCTCCAGTTCGCGCCCCAGGTAGCCGGCATGGTCCAGCCTGGAGACAAATCCTCCTTTGATCAGCGTGTTTAGGATGTCCTTGGCACTGGTGCCGGCTACAGTCACGCGACGGTTCCTGGCCAAGATCATTCCCCTGGCCAGGACGATCCTGAAGCTGCCAGCAGGATCGGGATCGTATCTATATTCTGAGCTTGCTAAAACAAACCTGTCTGGCAATGTCTCCTCGGGCTTTGGCCTCTTCTCTTTTAGGACCAGAAGGTCGAGCCCCAAATCCTTGGGAGCTGTCTTTCTATTCGATGCCAATAGCATCATCTCAGAGGCTCGCCGGAGCTCTCTTACGCTGCCTCGTGCCTTTGCACTGTACTCGGGCGTGAAGAGGATGCAAGCACCTACCTCCGCTCCAAGGGCGGCCAGAAGAGCATTAACACCTTGTGTATCTGCATCAAGCAGTTCCGTCACATTGCCTGCGCCAAAGAAGAGAGGAACTTCTGGATGAGCCTGCCGGAAGAGGATGTACCTATCTAGCGAAAAAACAAGCCCTTGCAAAGGCGGATCAAGCACTGGATCGGCGATGACAGAGATCCCCATCTTCCGGGCGAGCTGCAAATTATCCGTCAGGCTGGCCTTTTCTGGCCCTGGAATGACCACTGCCGGCACCCCTGCGGCAGCTACAGCCTCTCCCACGGCCTCCAGGTTCTCTTTGTTCAGGCTCAAAATCAAGTCCGCTCCGCCATCAAGGCCTGCTAGTATAAGATCAGGGCGCACAGTATCAATGCTTACGGGGAGTTTTGTGGTTTTTTTGGCGTTCCTCAGAGTCTCAGCCACTTGAGAGGGCTTAGCATCCAGGGGAAGGCCAAGGTCGATCATGTCGGCGCCCTGCTCTTCATAGTAGCGTATCTTCTCGGCTAATGCCTCGGCACTGATGTGCGTGCAATCAACGATCTCCGCCAGGACCTTCATTCTAGAGCCGCCACCGATCTTGACGCCTTTAATCGCGAGCGTAGCCTCAGCCTTCGCCTCAAGCATCGTTCCTCTGTCAAGGGCATCTTGACGCATCTTGTCCTCCAGGAGCACGCAGGCTGGAATTGTGCGGGACAGTTCAACATCTTCAATGTGGCGAAGCACGAATCCCAGGTCTGCCGCATGCTTCGGTCCCAGACGTATCTTTGCGCCAAGGGCCCGCTCTACCTCCTGAAAATCGGCTGTGATGGATCCTGGAATGAGTATGAGGTCGTAGCCGGCGGGAGCTGCGCATCGTAGCATCTGCGGTGTGATGAAGGCTGCTACGTCCAGATCCAGCACCAGCACATCTGCATCGTGAGCCGAGTCTTTTACCAGGTCCTGGGCAAGCCTTCCAGTGACGACGAGGACTTTCATATTTGTGTCACAAAAATTAGCTGGATGAGGTAAGGTTCCTCATCTGGCGTCGCAATATCTCACTTCATCCACATCCAGGGTGAGGGGAGTTCCAGGCCCAAAAGATGCTATCCTTCTGACTCGGCCCACTCCCACCAGTTGTAACTGCGCTCTTGCGGCCTGAGCTTCGCTCTCCTCATAATAATCCTGGCCTGATTGAATCGTCCTGTGGGTTATCGTCTGAAGGGCTTTGATTCCTGCAATCAGGCCGGTCGTTCCCTGAACTATGTCAGTGGTACTCGATTCAGTGAGGAATATTCGATCACCTGGCTCTGAATTGAGAAGCGTGAAGAAGTTGTTAGGACTCCTGATCTCCACTGTTCTTACCCTGGCAGTGAGAAGTTCTCTCATAACATGTCTGGCCATTCCAGTTAGTGCTGCGTAAATCATGAGGCATCACCCGTACATAGGGAACTCTTTGGCAATCTTTGGCTGCTCTTCGGGCTGAGCTGCTTTCATCTGTTGAGCGAGCTGGGCCATTTGCACCTCGATCTGTTGTGCCTGCTCTGCCAGCTTGGCAGTGCTGACGCCAAGGCCATAAATCCTGTTCAGAGTCTCGATCGCTGCTATCGCTGCTCTGGGATCTGGTTCTGCAGAAGCAGTCTCTCCCAAAAGACAAATGGCAGGCAAATTCCGAATACGACACTCGTTCATGATGCTACCGGTGATGCCTGTTATCGTCCCCAGCTCAAAGATCTCTGCCATGTCCTTGATCTTGCCCAGCAGCTCCTTCTTGCTGACAGCTCCAAAGACCCTGTGCTCATCGCTCATTACAGTTATCCCTGCCAGACAGACCATCTCTTTGGCATTGATAGACTCTGCCCAGGAGACGATCTCCTTTCCGATGTCGTAAGAAGCCAGTGGATGCACTGGAACATCGGCTGTGAGGATCAAGATCCCCAAATTCGCGTCTTCATAGATGCGAACGGGCATGTTCACTACACCCCCCAAAAGAACGGCCAGCGGTGGGAAATACTTGGAGCTCATGGCCCCAAGATACGTCATTTTAAGCTCGTTGACTATGTACTGGCTGGCGATGTTGCCTACCAGGCCAATTCCAGGGAAACCCTCTATCAAAATTGGGTTTTTGATGGATGGCTCCCTCTCAAGGATGACCTGAACGATATCCTTGTTCATGTATAAATTTTAGGCGTTGATCTGAGATAAGAGCATCGCTTTGATTGCCAAGTTGCTCTAGCCGCATCGCTCCATCTCTGCGAGGTAAGGCCTGTTTTCCTTGAGACACCATTGCATCTGCGATAGCAGCGGCTCGACCCTTCCGTCCGTCTCCTTAAGCTTTTGCACGAATACCTCAGCCAAGCTGCCCTGCTCGATCCTTTTTGCCACAAGAGGCAGATAGCGCCGCTCCTCTAAGGTAGCGCTCTTCTCTGCCTGGCAGAGAAGCTTCTCCAGCTCGGGCCTCATGCCCGAGACACCTCGTCTCATGGCCTCTTCGAGCAGTGAGTGCAGACAATCTTCGTCCTCCTCCAGCTCCAGATCGCATCTGAGCAATGCCAGCAGAAAGGCTGAAATGGCCATATCCGAGTGCAAGCACTCTTGCTCATCTATAGCCTTCACTTCAAGGCACTTCCTTGTGAAGCGCACGATTACTCCTCTTGAGTTCACCCACTCCCTGCAAAGGATCTCCGCATTGCTGCGTTTCAGCTCAGAATATATCCGGCGGTTGATCTGCACATAATCCTCCACGCTCTCGAGCTTCTCTGGCAACACATTGTGGCATATCTCTGGAATTTGGCGCTGGTTCTCCCTGTAGTATACCAGCCGGTTGTCCATGTACGAAGTGAGCTTACCCTCTACCATCGGCGAGGAGGCGGATACTGCCACAATGTATGGCATCAGGGCACGAATCTTGTTGAAGATTGAGACGATGTTCTCTTTTCTCCCGTAAGGTATGTTGACTTGCAAGGCCTGAATGTTCAGCCAGCCGTGCTGATGGATGTCGAACAGCCGATCGTAGGCCTGGTAGTACTCCTGCTCGTCATGGTCCCAGTAGGTCGTCTGCTCCAGCTTCAAAAGGGGATGCATGCCTAGCCCCAGAAAGCTGTACTCGTAGTTGGTAGCCTTCAGAAGCTCGCAAAGTCCCTCGTAAAGATTGCTTTCCAGATAGTTCAACGATCCAGGCCTCGCAGGGATCAGCTCTAGTACGTGCTTTTGCAGCTCCTTGGAGACCTTGATGCCTCCGAAGGCCACCTCATGCATCACTGAGCGGTTCAGCTGCTGGATGATCCTGTCTGAGATGGGCAGAGGCTGAAAATTCTTGTCGTTTATGGAGAATTCATGCTCCGTGCCCAACTGCGATGAGGTTGCTAATGCCTTTTGCATTGTTCTGGACATGGCTTCCAGTCCTCAAGGCTGATCTCTGCCACAAGATCCGTCTCAGGCTCCTCGATTTTCAAGATCTCCTCCAGCTCGGAGGTGGGCAACGCCCTCACCAGGTCGATGATCTTCTCTGTGGATACCTCAAACAGCCCGTCGTAAGCCTTCCTGTCGGCCTTCAAAATTCTTACCATGGGACAGATGCTCTCTTTCTTCAGGAAGATTCGCAAGGTCGAGCCGAGCATATCAAAGGTGAACGGCCCGGCCACACAGGTCTCAGGCTTTATCGAGTGAACAGCACATCTGCCGTCCTGAAAGAGCATGCAAAAGCCGTCAGGCCTGAGCTTCAGCCTCTTGTATCCTGCAAACTCAATTGCGTCAGGACTGACGCCATTGGCGACAAGTATGTCTATACGCTTCTGGCTCAGGGGTGGCCGTGCCTCAAAACAGCAGCCTCCGGCCAAATGACACTCTCCACAGGCCTTGCTCAAGGCTTCGCAAAGTGAGTCGTCCATTTAAATCATCTCCAAAAAAATATGAAAACTACGGCCTACCGCCCAGAGAAGTCTATCTTGTACGAATAGACATCGCTATCTAGCAGGGCATCTGCATGGACAAAAGCCCTGACAGCTCCCAGACCAAAGTCGCCTTCGAAGCCTTGCGGACCGTAAACCTGGTCGGAAAGATAGTCTGCATGGCTGGCGATGTCCGCCGTCGTGAGGTACGAGATGATCTTGTGAAACATGTCTGGATAGTGTGCATCCTCGCCACCTTCTAGAGATGGATTGTCATTGACCTCGATGACATAGAGCTTTCCGTTGCTTTCCTTGATGTCCACTCCGTACAAACCTTTGCCTATTGCATTGCCTGCAGCCTTTCCCATATCTATGACCTTGGAAGGGACCTGATCGGCAGGAACGCTCTCCACATCACAGTAGACGATGTGGCCGTTGACAGACGCTTGAATCTTGAAAGTCTCTGAAGGGATGATGTACCTGCAAGCGTATAGCAAGTCACCATCTAGGACGCCTACCCTCCAGTCAAACCTGCTCTCGATGTACTCCTGCAGCACGATCCAGTCCGAGAGCTTAAAGAACCTCTTGGATACCTTCAGAAGCTCGGTTGCTGTTGAGACCTTCTCTACCCGCACCGAGAAGGATGTGGATGGCTCTTTTAGCACCAGAGGCGTCCCCATCTCCTCGAAGAGCTCCTCTGCCATATGAAGATCCAGCTCTTTCTTCTTCAAGAACCTGGTTCTTGGCATGGAGACCTTCTTCTTCATGAGATGCATGTACATGTTAATTTTGTCTGCGCATATTTTGATGGAACTGGGATCGTCTATCACAGGTACGCCGTACATTTGAGCCATTCTGGCAGCCACATAGGTCGTGTTCATCGGGTCGGTGTTGGCACGAATGAACAGGGCATCAAGCTTTGGTATTTTCTTGATATCCACTGGAAAGATGAATTCTGCCGTATGACCCATGCTCTCAGCTACGTCCCGGCATTTGACCAGGGCTTGGAGCTGTTCGGAGCTGCTTAACGTCTGTCTGTTGACAAAGATGCCTAGCTTACTCAAAGCGTTTCACCCTCTTGTCCAGAAGGTCTTGCAACAATTCAGTTTCTTCCTTCGATAGATGCGAATACTTCACTGGCGCCAGTGAGGAGAGGCGACAGCCCGATTCGTCCTTGACGAGAACTATCTCAACCAGCGGAACCCCAAAGACCTCGTAGATCGGCTCAGCCAGTGTGGAGACCTTCTCACAGCAGTTTATGGTCTTGCCGAAGATGGATGTGCACTCGGCGACTGATGCTGTATCGTCGATCTTTTGATAGCAGAAGGGGTACCTTCCCCTGTTTGTAACATGCTTGATGACGGTCTTCGCAGTCTCCGGATCATTCACGAGGAAATGATCCGATGGAGTCGAGAAGTAGTTCAGTCCGTAGACTATGGCCGGAAGAGAGACGTACTGATAGGAGATCGTCCAGTCGCAGATGGGTATGCCTGCAAGCTTCGCCTTCTCCAGGCAGATGGGAACGATGTAAGCATCGAGCACATCACTGCTACTGGGTATCGTCTTTACGCCTTCGTTCTCGTTCTTGACGATTGTGTAGTAAGGCTCTGTCTTGTAAAAATAACTCTCATTGACAATATATTGAGAGCCATCTTCCTTCAAGGTGTACATGATATCCTTTTTAGGAATATGATCCCTTCGTTTGTTCATTTAGATCATCACCGCTGGACCTGCACGTTTTAAAATAGAAATAGCGAGACCGATGCAGCCTTCTTCAGGTCCACTCAGAGGCGATTTCAAGAAATTTTCTGTATACTGTACCCTACGGTGTTTGCTGAGACTACCATGCGTCTCAGGATCGGATGCCATTTCATTCTCAGAAATTTGGATCTCCTCAGGGGCTTAATTCTCAGTTTGTAGTATTTATCTTTGTCGACAGGGGCAGATCGTACGACAAGTAAAATGCCTGATTCTCAGAGATAGATTCAAATATGCTTATGAGGCAGTCACAATCCTGCATACCTATGGCCAAGGTCGAACTAAAAAGGCCACAAGTTGGGGATATGCCGAGGAATAAGCATGAAGGAGAGGCTTGATGAGATCGGTTCACGTCTTCGTGAGCTGAGGGAGCTGAATCGCGTATCGCCTGAGGAGATGGCACAGCACCTCAAAATACCAGTGGGGACATACAACTGCTATGAGGAGGGAACGCTGGACATCCCCGCAAGCGTCCTCATTGGCATCGCGCGAAAGCTCAATGTAGACACTGGCTTGCTGCTTACAGGCGAAGAGTCCAAGATGAGCATTTTCACGGTTACCAGGAAGGGTGAGGCCGTTGAGGTGGAGCATAGAAAGGAGTACCACTCCCAGAGCCTGGCCAGAAAATTCGCCCATAAAAAAGCAGAGCCATTCATAGTCACAATAGATCCCAAGAAGGATATACCAAGATACTATGCCCATCCAGGCCAGGAGTTCGAATATGTGCTGGAAGGAACTCTAAAGATAACTATCCATGACAATGAGATCATTCTGAACGAAGGCGACTCAATTTTCTTCGATTCATCATACAAACACATCATGGAAGCCCTGAATAATAAACCAGTAAAGCTGTTAGCCGTGGTCATGTAGTGAGGATCTATCAATGTCATCGTTATTGCCCAAATTCGTCTCGCAATGCGACTTCAAATCCTACGAGGATTTTAAAGAAAATCTGAAGATAATCGTTCCTGCGAATTTCAACTTTGCTTACGATGTTGTGGACGTTTATGCAGCGCAAAGTCCCAATAAGCGTGCCCTGGTATGGTGCAACGACCACGGGGATGAAAAGATCATAACATTTGGAGAGCTGAAGACCCTGTCCGATAAGGCGGCCAACCTATTTCGCCAATACGGATTAAAGAAAGGAGATACGGTCATGCTCACTCTCAAGAGCCGCTGGGAGTTTTGGGTCTGCATGGTGGGCCTGAACAAGATCGGGGCAATCTCCATCCCTTCGACGCACATGCTCAAGGCCAAGGACTTCGTGTACCGCATCAAAAAGGCGGACCTCAAGATGATCGTCTGCATTGCAGAGAACGGCGTGCCTGCTGAGTTCGATTCTGCCCATGAACAACTGGGCAAGATCCCCCTGGTCAAGGCGCTGGTAGGAAACAAAGATCTGTTGCGAGAAGGCTGGATCAACTTCGATGCGGAGCTGGAAAAAGCATCGCCAAATTTCGTAAGGCCAAAAGGAGAGGACGCCACAAAAAATGAGGACGTGCTTCTGGCCTACTTCACATCTGGAACAACAGGCTATCCAAAGATGGTCAAGCACGATCAGACCTACCCACTCGGCCACATCCTCACCGCCAAATTCTGGCAGAATGTGGAGGACGATGGACTGCATTACACCGTAGCTGATACGGGATGGGCAAAATGTGCATGGGGCAAGATCTTCGGACAGTGGCTGGCAGGATCTGCGGTCTTCGTCTATGATTATGACAGATTCGATGCTGGGCGGATGATGGACGAGATGGGCAAATTCGGCGTCACAACTTTTTGCGCACCTCCTACCATATTCAGGTTCATGATCAAGAGCGATATGTCCAGGTACGACTTTTCCCGTCTCAAATATGCTGTAACAGCAGGAGAGCCCCTAAATCCATCAGTTTACGAGAAGTTCCTTGAGACCACCGGCCTGAAACTGATGGAAGGGTATGGTCAGACTGAGACAGTGGTTTGCATCGCTAACTATCCGTGGATGACGCCCAAACCAGGCTCAATGGGCAAGCCCGCTCCAGGATTCGATATCGTGCTTGTGGATAAGAACGACAAGATATGCGAAGTGGGCGAAGAAGGAGAGATCGTGATAAAGACGGACAAGGGCAAGCCCGTCGGTCTTTTCATCGACTATCACCTCGACCCTGATAAGACCAAGCACACCTGGCATGATGACTACTATCATACTGGCGACACCGCCTGGCGGGACGAAGATGGATACTTCTGGTTCGTGGGCAGGACTGACGACATGATCAAGAGCTCAGGCTACCGCGTTGGACCTTTTGAGGTTGAGTCCGCCCTCATGTCGCATCCAGCGGTCTTGGAGGTGGCCATCACCGGTGTACCAGATGCCATTCGAGGACAGGTGGTCAAGGCCACGGTTGTGCTAACCAAAGGGTATGCACCCTCTGAAGAGCTAAAAAAAGAGCTGCAAGAGCACGTCAAGAAGGTCACTGCGCCTTACAAATACCCGAGGATTGTCGAGTTCGTGGAGGAGCTTCCCAAGACCATAAGCGGCAAGATCAGGCGTGTGGAGATCAGGGATAAGGATAAGCCCTATCCTGTGATCAACAGCCTGGAATGCAAGGCTTGCGAGCGGTGCCTGCAGGCCTGCCCTGTCAATGTCTTGAAGATGAGCGAGGAGTTCAACGAGAGAGGGTACAGATTTGCAATTTATACAGGAGACGGATGCATAGGCTGCGGCGCTTGTTATTATACATGTCCTGAGCCGCTGGCCATTGAGGTGCATGTGCCTCAAAAGGAGAAAGCAGAGGAGGATTGAGATGGCATCTCAGTTAGTGGCTGGAAATAGCGCAGTGATCGTCGGGGCTATGTATGCTGGCTGCGACTGTTTCTTTGGTTATCCCATCACCCCTGCGAGCGAGATACTCCACGAGGCTTCGCGATATTTCCCAAAAGTGGGCCGCAAGTTCGTACAGGCCGAGTCTGAAGAGGCAGCGATCAATATGGTCTATGGAGCTGCAAGCGCAGGTCATCGCGTGCTTGCGGCTTCCTCAGGACCTGGCATGAGCTTGAAGCAGGAAGGGATCTCTTACATTGCAGGAGCTGAGCTTCCCTGTGTCATCGTAGACATCTGCCGGGCAGGTCCCGGACTTGGCAATATAGGGCCAGAGCAGTCTGATTACAACCAGGCCTGCAAGGCCGGAGGGCATGGCTGCTACAACAACATCGTGCTCGCTCCTGCAAGTGTGCAGGAGATGTGCGACTTCACCATGAAGGCCTTCGACCTGGCATTCAAGTACCGCAATCCCGCTGTGGTTTTAGCGGATGGGGTTCTGGGACATATGGTCGAGCCCCTGAATTTTCCAGAGATTGCCATTCAGCCCGAGATCGACACTACTTGGGCTGTGGCAGGCCGGGCCGAGACGAGGGGCAATCTGGTTACATCCATAGCTCTTGACTTCGACGATATGGAGAGGCATAACCTAAAGCTGCAGGAGAAGTACCGGCGCATAAAGGAGAACGAGGTGGCCTGGGATGGCTACAGGCTGGTTGACGCAGAGGTCGTGCTTGTATCCTATGGCATCAGCAGCAGGATTGCCAGGTCTGCAGTGGACGCAGCTCGCAAAGAGGGGATCAAGGCAGGGCTATTTAGACCTATCACGCTCTTCCCCTTCCCACAAGATGAGATTCGCGACCTTGCGGAGCAGGGCTGCAAGTTCATATCAGTAGAGATGAGCAATGGACAGATGCGAGAGGACATACGCCTGGCCAGCGGTTGCAGGCCCGTGGAGCTGGTTTGCCGCTACGGTGGGAATCTGATTCAGCTCGATGATATTGTGAAGAAAATCAAGGAGGTGGCCTAAAATGGCTGCTAAGGAGAAAGTGATTGGGGGGCATCCTGGATTGTACCCTGCGTTTCCGCGCAAGGGCGGCGCCGCGCCCACAGCCACGCATTACTGCCCTGGATGTGGCCACGGAATTCTGCATAAGCTCATCGGCGAGGCCATGGCAGATTTGGGAATTCAGGATAGATGTGTGGTCCTCAGCCCCGTTGGATGTGCCGTCTTTGCCTACTACTATCTGGACTGCGGGCATGTGCAAGCAGCACACGGAAGGGCACCGGCCATTGCCACGGGCATCTCGCGTGCAGAAGACAATGCCATCGTTATTTCCTATCAAGGAGATGGCGACCTGGCATCCATCGGACTCAACGAGACCATCCAGGCAGCCAACCGCGGTGAGAAGCTGGCAGTCTTCTTCGTCAACAACACAGTGTACGGCATGACTGGCGGACAGATGGCGCCTACGACTCTCATCGGCGAGGTCACTGCAACTACGCCCCAAGGGCGCGATCCTAAGGAGATGGGTTATCCCATTCACATCTGCGAACTGCTGGACACGCTCAAAGCACCCGTCTTCATTGAGCGCGTCAGTCTTTCTGACATCGAGCATATTCGCAAGGCACGCCGGGCTGTGAGACGGGCCCTGGAGATTCAGAGAGACAAAAAGGGTTACGCGTTTGTAGAGCTCCTATCTCCCTGCCCCACTATTCTGAGAATGGATGCAAAAGCAGTTACCAAGTTCATCAATGAGCAGATGGAAAAGGAGTTCCCAGTGAAGAGGTTCAGGGACAGAGCCGCCGAGGTACAACCGATAAGCAGGGCAGAGAGCGACCTTTCAAAGGAATCGCTGGACAAGATCTTTGGTTGTGGCGAGATGCAATGCATGCAGATCCAGAAGGACCGCGAATTTGTGCCCAAGGGCGTGAAGATCGCGGGCTTTGGAGGACAGGGGGTGCTGAGCATGGGCCTGGCCCTGGCTCAAGCTGCCTTCGGATGCGGTCGCTTTGTCTCATGGTATCCTGATTACGGCCCGGAGCAGCGTGGTGGAACATCCAACTGCTCTGTCATCATCTCCGGGGTGCCGATAGGCTCGCCTGTTTTGGATCACCCAGATGTGCTCGTGGCCTTCAACCGGCCGTCTCTTGAGAAGTTTGCAGGCACTGTCAAGGAGGGCGGCGTGATCCTTTACGACTCTCTGGCTGGAGAGTTCCAGGCACCTGAAGGCGTGAAAACCATGTCCATTCCCGCGACACAAATCGCCACTGAGAAAGGTGTACAGCAGGCGGCCAACACTGCCATGTTCGGGGCCCTGATGCAGGCAGGAGACCTAGGGTTGCCGCGCGAGGCTTACGGTGATGCCTTCCGAGTGACATTTGCCAAGAAACCCAAGCTCATCCACAAGAACCTGGAGATACTCGAGGCTGGGGCTCAGGCCGCCAAGCTGCTGGAGATGGCAAGCAGGAAGTGAGATGAGATGAAAAGCTTATATCGGAGAAGGTAAGACAGGGGGATGACTTAGGCAAATGACGAAAGAGTTATCGCCGAAAGTAGAGAAAAGGAGGCTACCAATTGATTAAGAAATACCTGA
>JAAZNX010000107.1 GCA_012798025.1 Methanothrix sp.
GCTGTCGAAGAGCACTGCAGGGAAACAGTTATTAATGGGATCATCAAAGCAAAGTGCGGACCGGGCCCGTAGCTTAGCCAGGTTGAGCGCACGGCTGATAACCGTGAGGTCACGCGTTCAAATCGCGTCGGGCCCATTTTCCGCGGGAGCTTACAATTTTAGCATTGGTTATTTCACCTTCGATATATCGCCCTCCAGGTTTATGTTCATGACGAGATCAAAGGGCAATGCCTGGCACCATCCCGCCTTCTCGAAGATCGACATGAAGCATACTCCCATGAGCTTCTTGTATTTTATTTTGGCCAGAAAATCCCTCATCTCCTCAGGCTTCACGCCGATCTTGGGCATGGCCATGCCGCCCAAAATCACAATCACGTCCGCATCCGCACTGACCGCTTCCCCCAGCTCCATTCCATACTCTGTGGCGACGATCTGGCGCGTCTTCTCACGAGCCAGGCCCGGCACAAAGGCCAATTCTTTCTCTCGAACTGGATAGCCTAGGAACAGGGCAAAGGGAGTGCAAAACCCTGGCGATCCAACGAATGCGATCTTCTCATCATCTTTCACGAGATCCCTGAAGCCGTTCAGCATGCCACCCAGGCCTTTCACGTCCTGTAATTTCTCCATAAAGATCGATACTAATACAGCCTTCCCCGCCATTAACCTTTGGGACCGTCAATCTAAATAGCATAAAGATAATATAATATTTCTTTATGGCTGAAGCGATCATCGTTGGAGCAGGCCCGGCTGGCCTTTTCGCTGCCCTGGAGTTGAGCCTGTCCAGCATACCGGTTCTGGTGATAGATCAGGGTGGAGACATAAAAGAGCGGATCTGCCCCATGAAGATGCGAGGTCACTGTCTGCACTGCCAACCCTGTCATATCATGTGCGGCGTGGGCGGTGCAGGCACTTACTCGGACGGCCTGCTCAACCTTCATCCGTCCATCGGCGGAGACCTGGAAAAGCTGGCTGCAGGAAAGGCCTGGGACTTGATAGAGGAGGTGGATTCGGCCTTCCTGAGATACGGGGCGCCTAAGGAGACGCAGAAACCAACTCCAGAGGATGAGGAGGCTCTTCGGCGTCGGGCTGCAGCGGCTGGAGCGCGCTTCACAGCCATAAGGCAGCGCCACATGGGCTCAGACAAGACGCCCCAGATCATCGAGGCTTTTAGGAACGATCTGGCGAGAAGAGGAGTGAGATTCCGGCTACACTCAAGGCTTGCCGACCTGATCGTCGAAGACGGAAGATGTCGGGGCGTCCGGCTGGCTGATGGGACATCGATAGAGGCGAAGTGTACCCTTCTGGCCTTGGGCAGGGTAGGAGCAGGCATGGTGGGACAGCTGATCGATAAATACGGCATCCATGCCAGGTATGGACCTCTCGACGTGGGGGTGAGAGTCGAGGTTCCTTCGGTCATCATGGATCCTGTCACCAGAATCAACCGCGACCCCAAGTTTCACATCGTCACTCACCGCTACGATGACTTCGTGAGAACCTTCTGTACCAATCCGGGCGGCTTTGTGGTCAAGGAGGAATATCCCGATTTCATAGCCACCAATGGTCATTCCTTGATCGAAGAGAAGACCGAGAACACCAACTTCGCCTTTCTGGTGCGCCTGGAGCTGACAGAGCCAGTGGAGAACACAACAGCCTATGGCATGTCGATCGCCAAACTGGTCACAACCATCGGAGGCAGAAGGCCTGTGCTGCAGAGGCTCGGCGACCTGCATCGGGGCCGCAGATCAACTGATGAGCGGATAGCCAGGAACCCTGTGAGAAACACCCTGGCAGATGTCACTCCTGGCGACATATCCATGGCTCTTCCGCACCGGGTGGTGATGGACATCATCGAGGGCTTGGAGATTTTAAACCAGATCATCCCTGGCGTGAATGCCGACTCCACACTTCTTTATGCTCCTGAGATCAAGTTCTACGCCCGGGAGATTCGCGTGGATGAGCGACTGCAGACGAGCGTCCCCGGCCTTTTTGCAGCAGGTGATGGTGCGGGACTGTCTCGCGGCATTGTCACTGCCGCAGCCACAGGCATCCTGGCCGGCAGGGGCATGGCCTCTGAATGCTAAAGAACTACTCAAAACGTTTATCAGGATAGAACTGCCAACGGGAAAATCCGATGTCTAAGAGATCTGCAAATTTGGGAGGCGGTGGTAAGACCAGGCCGAAGGCGTCCGAAAAGGCCGAGCCGTTGGATACCACTTCAGTCTCCCCGAGGCAAAAGGCCAAGGTGAATAAAAGGGCAGAGATTTGGCAGAATGGCGACATATACTGGTACGCAGGGCTTGTGCTGGCTGCGCTCTTCTCCATCTATCTGCGCATAATCGTGCCCTGGAAGTCTGTCTTCGTCGGCGACAAGGTCATCTTCAGCAGCGAGAGCGATGCCTGGTATCACATGATGCTTGCCAAAGGCACTGTGATAAACCTTCAACGCCTCTGGTTCGACCCCATGACCTATTTTCCCCATGGAACGCCCATTCACTTCGGGCCCTTCAACAGCTGGACCATCACCATATTCTCCTACATCTTCGGACTGGGCCATCCCAGCATGCATCTCGTTGAGGTGGTTGGAGCATTTCTGCCGGCAGTGCTGGGCGTCCTGCTGGTCTTCCCAGTCTACTTCCTTGGCAAGGAGATCGGCGGCAAGAGCTGCGGCCTTATATCAGCGCTGATTGTGGCCACCCTCCCAGGACAGCTTTTCAACCGAACGGTCCTTGGGTTCACAGATCACCACTCTGCAGAGATCTTCCTCAGCACTCTGACAATGATGTTCATGTTTTTGGCCCTGCGATCGGGAAGGAGCATGACATCTGGGGCGCTGCAGAAGGGATGGGCATCTCTCAAGATGCCACTTCTCTTTGCGATCTTCTCTGGCATCTCCCTGGGCCTTTACATAGATGCCTGGTCTTCAGGTTTCCTTTTTGAGGGCGTGATACTTCTATTCATGCTCTTGCAAAGCATCGTGGACCACATAAAGGGAAGGAGTGTGGAGTATCTGGGCATCATCGGTGCCATAACCTTCCTCGTGGCAACTTTGCTGGTGCTTCCATTTGTGAAGCCATACTACGGTTTCAACCATTACTATTACTCTCTATTCCACCCCACAATTCTCATCTTGGGCGTAGTTGCAGTCCTTTTGTTCTCTGTGCTTTCCACGTTCCTGAGAGAGAAGGACTACAGCAAGTGGTACTATCCAGGTGCGTTGGCGGCTTTAGTCGTCTTGGGCACTTTGTTCCTCTTCCTGGCCCTCCCGCAGTTCATAAATCCTCTGCTCTCAGGGCTCAATATCTTCCAGCAAAAGACAGGCGGGGCAGCGACTGTGGGTGAAGCGTCTCCTTTAATTAGCTATCAGGGCGAGGTCTCATGGATCAGCCTCATGTCCAATTTTCCGGGCTTTGGAAATATCGTCCTTCTCTCGTCCTTCTTCCTGGCTTTAGTTGGCATGGCCCTGATCCTCGTGCGTTACATCAGGAGCCAGAGGCCGTCGGATCTTCTGCTTCTCGTCTGGTCGATCATCCTCTTGGTCATGACACTGGCCCAGAACAGGTTCGCATATTATTACGGCGTGAACGTCGCATTGCTGACGGGATATCTTGCCTTCTGGCTCATGCAAAGAGGAGGAATCGGAGAGCTGGATAGTGGAATTTTGGATACCAAAGACTCTAGGAAGTTCCTGATATCCAATGTGAAGATCATAATATCGGCCATTGTGATCTTCGTGTTCCTCATCTATCCGGCTCTTAGCACCAGCCTGAGCGTAGCTCATTGGGCAGTTGGCGGCCCGGAGTCGGACTGGATGACGTCCTGTGCGTGGCTGCAGAACAACACGCCGAGCCCTGGAATGGATCTATACGAGAAGTATGAGCGGCCTGCAAGCGGCAAATACGATTATCCGGCTGCAGCCTATGGCATCATGTCCTGGTGGGATTATGGCCATCTCATGGAGACCATCGGCCACAGGATCCCGAATGCCAACCCATTCCAGCAGGGAATTGGAAGCGTCACTGCTGGCACTGCCGGATCTTCGCCTTTCTTCCTATCTGAGAATGAGACGCAAGCGGAGAAGGTGCTTGCAAATCTGGATCTGAATCGCTCTCCATATCTGAACACCAAATATGTGATGATCGATCTGGACATGGCAACTGGCAAGTTCCATGCCATGGCAGCCTGGAGCGGAATTCCCGTCTGGAAGTACATATCTGCTGTCTACCAGCTTCAAGGAGAGCAGCTTGTGCCCGTTCAGATCTATATGGAGCCTTACTTCAGGTCCATGACAGCTCGCCTGTACTTCTTCGATGGCACTGAGGTCGCAGGCGGGGAAGGGGTAGGCCTGGCCTACCGGGGCATGGAGCTTGAGAGCGGTGCCGTGGTCCCTGTTCTGACGAAGTCTCCAAAGATCACAAGCAATTACTCTGAGCTGCAAGCATTCGTCAATGATAGCAGAAAGCAGGGAGACCTGGCTGAGATCGCTGCCACCAGCCCCACAAGTTCCCCCATACCGCTTGAGGCCCTGCAGCATTACAGGCTGGTTCATGAATCTGAGACGCCTGTGACCACCAGTGGCCAAAAGCGCGTCAAGACCTTCGAGCATGTGCCTGGCGCTGTGGTTAAGGGAAAGGCTCCGGCTGGAACCAGGGTGGTGGCCGCTGCAGCCATCATGACCAATGAGAACAGGGCTTTCATCTACCAGCAGTCCAACGTCAGCGACTCTCGTGGCGAGTTCACTCTGGTGCTTCCGTATTCCACAGAAGGGCCGCTAGCCAACGGGACGAACTTCGACACCAGGCCACTTGGACCGTATCAGGTGACGGTGGGCGAGAAGGCCTACGAGGTAAGAGTTCCAGAGGAGTATGTCCTCACAGGGTCGGTCATAGAATTATGAAGCTTGAGGAGATGAGCTGGCCCGAGATCGAGGCAGGACTTCTCAGGACAAAGACGGTGATCCTGCCGGTTGGCGCCACAGAGGAGCATGGGCCTCACCTTCCAGTCTTCACTGACACCATTCAGGCCGTGCGAGTTGCAGAGGCTGTTGCAGAGCGGCGCGACATCTTCGTGGCGCCGCCGCTGCATTATGGAGTTTGCCGCAGCACCAGATGGTTTCCTGGCACCATCACTGTGAGCCATGACGCCCTGCGAAACTTCGCAAAGGACCTGCTGCTCTCATTTCATGATAGCGGTTTTCAGGATATCATGGTCCTGACGGGCCACGCAGGGGGCCAGCACATGGCGGCCTTGGAGGAGGCTTGCCAGATGGCAGTAGAAGAGCGCGACATCCAAGTGAGCCTCGTCTCATTATTCGATCTGATCGAAGCCAAGGCAGTGGAGACTCCAGGAGATGGCCACTCTGGGGAGATCGAGACATCCCTCATGATGAAAATCCGAGGCGATCTGGTGTCAGGCAAGCCTGATGGCCATTTTCCAAACAGGCCCAGGTTTCTGATCCAAAGAGACGTGCGTCACCTCATGGGCAACGGCATCATGGGTGACCCTGCCAAGGCCTCATTGGAGAAGGGTGAGGACTTCTTTGAGATGGCTGTGCAGGGCGTCATCGGGGCTTTAGGGGAGCTGCAGTCCTTTTCCAAACATTCATGTGCAGGTTCGACAGGTTTATAAATGATCAATCTAACCGCAAAAAACGTGCCTGAAAAGACTGCCCGAGCATCCTTTGTGAATCACAGAGTCAGGCTCTTGAAGCCAGGAAGAATAGCTATGGGCATCTTCGGCCATCTCGTCTTTTCTTTCTTTTGATTGCCGGGCGAAGAGAAAATGGCAATTGCTACAAACCTCGCCCGGCTGTGGGAGGATAACATGCTATCGGAAAGCGATGCCAGAGTTCTGAGAGCGATATCTGATGGACTTTATGATCCCAAGATCATCGCCGAAAAGCTGAATATGAAGGTTGAGGCTGTTCGGGCCTCTGCGGACGCTTTAGCTGAGAGCGGATTGGTCCGGGTCACCAAATCGGTCCGGGAGGTCTTCTCGCTCACCGCAGAAGGGCAAAGGTATGGGAAGGAGGGCCTTCCAGAGAGGAGGCTTCTGCAGGAGATAGCCTCGGGCAAGCCCATGTCTGAGCTGAAGGACCCGAACATCAAGATCGGCCTTGGCTGGTTGCGCAAAAAGGGCTGGGCAGTGATTCAGGCAGGCGTGATAAAACCCATCGGCACTGCTGCCAAAGGCAAGGATGAGGAGGTCTTGGAGAGCCTGCTGGAAGGAGCCAAGAGCTGTGAGAGCCTGGACAGCAGTGGTCTGGAAGCCCTAAAAAACCGTGGGTTGGTGTCTTCGAGCAAGACCAAAGAGTGGCGGTACGAGATCACCCCCGAGGGCAGAAGGATAGCATCCGAGATCGGAGATGCTGAAGTTCAGTCCTTGACGATCATCGCCTCAGGGATGATAAAAAGCGGGGATTGGGATGGCAGCAGGCTCAGATATGATGGCAAGCTTTACCATGCCCGCTCCTACGACGTAACACTCGCCGCAGACAGGATCTACCCAGGCAAGAAGCACCCATACCAAAGGCTAATCGACCGCATGCGAGGGATAATGCTGGAGATGGGCTTCTCAGAGATCAAGGGGCAGGTCGTGCAGTCCAGCTTCTGGAACTTCGATGCTCTCTTCCAGCCGCAGGACCATCCAGCGCGAGAGATGCAGGACACATTTTACCTAGACAGCAAGGCTGAGATACCAGACTACTCTCGGGTCAAGGAGATGCACGAGCATGGCGGAGGCATTGGATCGACGGGCTGGGGCGGCAGCTGGAGCCCTGAAGTTGCCCGCCAAGAGGTGCTGCGCACTCATACCACAGGAGTTACCATCAAGTATCTGGCAGAGCATCCCATGCCGCCTGTCAAGGTCTTCGGCATAGACCGCGTCTACAGGCGCGAGGCCATAGATGCCACGCACACCCCAGAGTTCGAGCAGCTCGAGGGCGTCATCATGGACGAGGGCGTGAGCTTCCGACATCTTCTGGGCTTCTTGAAGGAGTTCTATCTCAAGATGGGCTTTGAGGAGGTCCGCTTCAGGCCAGGATACTTCCCGTACACTGAGCCCTCAGTGGAGCCTGAGGTATTCATCGATGGCCTGGGCTGGGTGGAGCTGGGGGGAGCGGGCGTATTTCGCAAAGAGGTTACAGCGCCCTTCGGCATAGAGCAGCGCGTGCTGGCATGGGGCCTTGGCGTCTCCCGCGTGGCTATGCTCAAGCTTGGCCTGAAGGACCTGCGACTGCTCTATCAGTCGGACATTCAATGGCTTCGAGAGACACCCCTTTCCATTGAGTCATAGAGGTCTAAGCATGCCGGTAGTCAGACTTTATTACGAGGATATGGAGAGGCTGATAGGAGCCTCCCGCGATACAATCATGAGCAGGATGGCCATGATGGGCGCAGACATTGGAAAAAGGGCCGAATCGGACCATGTGGATGTGGAGTTCTTCCCAGATAGGCCAGATCTTTACAGTCCCGAGGGTGTGGCGAGGGCCATGCAGGGCTTCCTGGGGATTAAGACGGGACTTGTAAAGTACCCTGTGCAGAAGGGCCCTGTCATTTTGCAGGTAGAAGAATCTGTAAAATCCGTGCGTCCAGTCATCGGCTGCGCGGTGGTGCGGGGCCTGCAGTTCTCCAGCGAAGCGATTGAGTCGCTAATGGGCCTGCAAGAGGATCTGCACTGGGGCCTTGGCAGGAACAGGCGTAAGGTGGCCATTGGTGTGCATGACATCTCACGCGTCAATCCTCCTTTCCGCTATCTAGGAGCCGATCCCGAGAGGAAATTCGTGCCACTGGACTTCACAGAGGAATTGAGCATGCGGGAGATACTGCAAGAGCATCCAAAAGGCAAGGATTACGGCCACATCCTCGATGGATGTGAGCGCTATCCTCTCATCGTTGATGCCAACGACGATGTGCTATCCTTCCCGCCCATCATAAACGGCGATCTGACGCGCGTGACCGATGACACTCACGATCTCTTCATCGACGTCACAGGAGTCGACCCAATGGTCTTCAAGGCCCTGAATATCGTCGTGACCTCTCTGGCAGAGCGGGGAGGCAAGATCGAGAGCGTCCTCGTGAAGAGAAGCGAGGGCGATTTCATATCTCCAAATCTCGAGCCAACTCGCTGGATGGTCAGCGTAGATGAGGCCAACCAGCTGATTGGCTTTGACCTGACAGCAGAAGAGCTGGCCGACTGCCTGAAGATGATGCGCTTTGGTGCCCGGGCCGAAGGCTCCATGGTTGAGGTGCACGTCCCTGCATACCGGGCGGACATAATGCACTCCTGGGATATATTCGAGGATGCAGCCAAAGGCTTCGGCTACGATAAACTCGTGGCAGAACTTCCAAAGACAGTGACC
>JAAZNX010000153.1 GCA_012798025.1 Methanothrix sp.
GTCCTCAGCCATCCGGAGCATTCCTATACCAGGAGGCTTGTGGATTGCGCAAAAAGCTATCTGGGAAATGCAAAAGAGATAAATCAGCGTCCCAACCGATCTTGCAGCGCGAGATGCTGAACTTCAAAGTGAAGATTGACCCGACGACGGCTCATGATAGCTATTCGGCATGGAGACGGCTCTGCAGAAGACCAGGAAGATGAAAGCTTAGGCCCTAGGGATATCTGCGTGAGCTAAAATTTACTTTTAATTATATGCGCCGATCGTGATAAAATCTCAGAAGTCTCCGCTTATTACCAAGAGAGCAACAAATTAAAAATGACGAAATTTCCAGTTAAAAGCATAAAAACAAAACACAAGCGACCCAGTTACTCAGTAATTTTATGCCCAAACCCGGACTCGAACCGGGGACATTCAGATCTTCAGTCTGACGCTCTCCCAACTGAGCTACTTGGGCAAAAGTGGGCCCGACGCGATTCGAACGCATGACCTCCGCCATGTCAAGGCGACGTCATAACCAGCTAGACCACGGGCCCGAAGGCAGATTTCCTCTCGTCTTCTCGCAGATAAAGGCTTCGGTCTGGCCCTTACCCATTTGCTTTCGTCCTTGCAAAACCCCTCTCTTGGATTTTTTCTAGGGAGCCATCACTTGTATGATACCTCTTTGTGATATTCATCCAATGCCTTGATGGTTACCTGATCCTTCTTGGCCTTGCAAATGGCATCCGCAGATGCCTGCGCAGCCTGAATGGTGGTGATGTAGGGGACGTGGTAATCCACTGCGCTACGTCTGATCTGGTAACCGTCTTTCACGGACTGCTTCGTAGTAGGTGTATTGATGATGAGCCGGACCTCCCCGCGTTTCATATAATCCAAAACATTTGGACTGCCGTTGAAGATCTTGTTAACCCGCTCAACGCTTATGCCGGATTTCTTCAGATACTCAGCGGTGTTGTCAGTGGCAATGATCTTCAAACCAGCTTCTGAGAGTTTCTTGGCAGCCACAGCCACGGCTGCCTTATCGTCATCCTTAACGGATATGAAGACCAAACCATCCAGTGGCAGCGAATTGTCCGCAGAGAGCTCTGCTTTGAAGAACGCGAGGCCCAGGTTGTAGTCTATTCCCATGACCTCACCTGTAGACCTCATCTCCGGCCCCAGCAGAACATCTGCGCCTGGCAGCTTGTCAAACGGCAAGAGAACTTCCTTGACTGAAACGTATGGGGTTTTCGGCTCCTTGGTATAGCCCTGCTCACGCAAGGATTTTCCTATCATAACATTGGCTGCGATCTTGGCCAATGGCAAGCCTACTGCTTTTGAAACAAATGGTATGGTCCGGCTGGAGCGGGGATTGGCCTCCAGTACATAAACTGTGCCGTCCTTGTAGGCCATCTGCAAGTTTACAATTCCTTTTACCTTCAGGGCAAGGGCAATTCTCTTCACGTAGTCCCGCACAACCTCTAAGACCACGCCTGGAAGCGTCTGTGGCGGAATCATGCAGGCACTGTCGCCTGAGTGAATCCCAGCCTCCTCGATGTGCTCCATGATGGCGCCTATTAGAACCTCCTCGCCGTCACAGACCGCATCCACGTCAATCTCCACTGCATTTTGCAAGAAATCGTCTATTAGCACAGGATGCTCATGCGATACCCTCACCGCCTCACGCATGTAGACGTCCAGCCCAGCCTCGTCGTAGACGATCTCCATGGCTCGGCCTCCAAGAACGTAAGACGGCCTGACCAAAACGGGATAGCCGATCCTGGCTGCAACGGCCTTTGCCTCTGCTGGGGAGAATGCAATTCCTGCGTTGGGCTGAGGGATGTTCAGGTCTTTCATCAATGCGTTGAACCTCTCTCTGTCCTCAGCAAGGTCGATGCTGTCCGGGGATGTTCCCAGTATTCGCGTATTCAGGCCGCGCCTGGCAATCTCTTTTTCCAAAGGTATGGCCAGGTTAATGGCAGTCTGGCCTCCGAACTGAACCAGGACTCCATATGGGCGTTCCTTCTCGATGATGTTCATGACATCTTCCAGTGTCACAGGCTCGAAGAAGAGCTTGTCAGAGGTATCATAATCGGTCGAAACAGTCTCTGGATTGTTGTTGACGATGTGGGCCTCGATGCCCTGCTCGCGCAGCGCCATCACCGCGTGGACGGTACAGTAGTCGAACTCGATGCCCTGGCCGATCCTTATCGGGCCCGACCCAAGTATCAGGACCTTCTTGCGGTCGGACGGTTTGAGTTCGCATTCAGCATCGTATGAAGAGTAATAATAGGGAGTTGCAGCCGCGAATTCCGCGGCGCAGGTGTCCACCATCTTGTAGGTGGGAATTATGCCTAAAGAGATTCGCAAGTCGGTTATCTCTTCCCTGGTCTTTTTGACCAAGCGGGCTATTTGCTCGTCGGTAAAGCCGGTGCGCTTGGCCTTTCTGAGCGTCTGGGGGTTCAGTTCCCTGCAGATTTCATCCTCCACGGCTATGATGTTCTCGATCCTGTGGAGGAAGTAGGGCTCGATGCCCGTTATTTTGGAGACCTCTTCAGGTGACATCTTTCGTTTCAGGGCCTGATAGATGGCGAAGAGCCGATCGTCCGTTGGGCTCTGTAAAATATTTCTGATATCGTCATCCGTCCACGTGGTGTACTTGCCGGCATACCCGAA
>JAAZNX010000065.1 GCA_012798025.1 Methanothrix sp.
CCCGGGCGTCTCGATGGTCCCGTGCGGGGTGTTAAGTCGGCCGATCCTTCCGGCCAGGTCTTTATGAAGTATCTCGAAACGGTCGGGCATGAGAGGCACTGCATCGATAAGGAATAAATAGGTTGGGACAGATCATGGCAGATAATGCTTAACTGAATATAAAGGGATGTATTAATATGAAAACGATAGTTGCTTTGGTGGCAATAACTTGCCTTTTTGGCGTTGCTGCCGCTCAGACCATGTTCACTGGAGAGGGTTATAGCTCAAGCCAGTTGGCTTTTTACACTGCGCCAAGTTCTTCAACCTTTGAGCCCAATGTACAGACTTATTGGCAAAATTACATCACAGGTGCACAGAATGTGACTGTTAGCAGTGCTATGTCAAACATGGCCATCTGGATGAACTCCTTCCCTCTGAGGTTCAACACACCTGTCGCGCTCACGAGCACAAGCTTCAATGCCAATGCAGCCGTTCCGTCTCTCAGTTCTTCTGAGCTCAATAGCCAGTCTCTGACCAGGGATGTCAATATAAAATTCAGCGTTTATGAGACCAGACCTTACGTGCCTTTAAACAGCAGCATATCTGTCTCGAAGAGCAGTGGCGTGCCAGGCAATGATGCCAGCGGGCAGATAATGTCGCAAAACATCATGTCCCTATTTAACGTCTAAAAATGGGATCACTGCCTCTTTCAGAGGCTATTTTCTTTTTCTTTCCTGGACGGTGTAAGGCAGAAGTCCACCAGCCAGAAGGATCGCCCTCTGACGTTTGGAAAGGCTCATATTCAGCATCATCTCCCGCTCCGCGGTCTGGGCAAGCACCTCATCGTCACCTCTCTCCAGCGCCACGCGGATGTCAGGTATTGTAATATTTGCACCAGCTGGCAAAACGTCGTAGTCCTTTTCATTCGCAAAGCTGAAGGGAACGATGCCGAAGTTGACCAAATTGGCTGCATGAATTCTCTCAATAGATTTGGCGATTACAGCTTTCACACCCAGGTACATGGGGCAAAGGGCGGCGTGTTCACGCGATGATCCCTGGCCGTAGCTTAATCCGGCCACGATGATGTTATGGATGCCAGCGTCTCGCAGAGCAGAGGCTCGACCGGCAAAACCTTTGTCCAAAGGCTCAAAGACGAACAGAGAGTACTTTGGAACATTTGACCTGTACTTGAGCCTGGATCCAGCGGGCATGATGTGGTCTGTGGTCACCATATCCCCCACTTTGATGGTGACTGTGCCTTTTATCGCCGCGGGCATAGGCACGTTGACGGGAGGCTCTCCGATGTTAGGGCCGCGAGTGATCTTTATTCTTGCTCTCTCTTTTGGCGGCAGAGGATGGATGATCATGCTGTCATCAATCTCGAAGTGGTCAGGCATCTCGATTCTCGGAAAATTCATGTCCAGGCATCTTGGGTCCGTCAATTTGCCTGTGAGAGCTGCCGCAGCAGCTACAGTGGGACTGGTGAGGTAAACATTTGCGCTTGGTGTGCCGGATCTGCCTTTGAAGTTGCGGTTGCTGGTGCGCACAGATACTGAGTCGGTGCGCGGAGACATGCTGTTACCTATGCAAAAGCCGCAGGCAGACTCTAGGATCCTCGCTCCGAATGATATCAGGTCGCTAAGGGCACCATTTCTGGCAATAGCATTGAGCACTTGTCGGGAGCCGGGCGCAATGCCTAAAGAAACGCCCTCATGAAGCCTTTTGCCTTTTACCATTGCTGCAACGGTCATGAGGTCCACATAAGATGAGTTTGTGCAAGAGCCGATCATCACCTGGTCTACTGGCAGGCTGAGGTCTTTGACCGAAACCACGTTGCCAGGGCTATGGGGTGCGGCGGCAAGCGGCTCGATATTGGAAAGGTCTATCTCAAGGGTGCGGTCGTATTCAGCATCTTTGTCTGCAGACATTGGAATCCACTGCTCGCCTCTGCCCTGAGCCTCCAGAAACTTCCTGGTCTGAGAGTCGCTAGGAAAGACGGATGTTGTAACTCCAGTTTCTGCACCCATATTGGTGATGGTCGCTCTCTCCGGAACGGTGAGCTTATCTATGCCTTCACCGGTGTATTCGCAAACGCAGCCGACATTTCCTTTCGTCGTCAGATGCCTCAGGACCTCCAGGACCACGTCCTTGGCTGTCACCCAGGGCTTCAGCTCGCCTGTAAGATGGACGTTGATCACGCGCGGTGCATTCAGATAATAAGATCCCCCTCCCATGGCTACAGCCACGTCAAGGCCACCTGCTCCAATGGCGATACAGCCAACTCCTCCGGCTGTAGGCGTATGACTGTCCGAGCCCAGCAAAGTCTTGCCGGGTCGTGCGAACCTTTCCAGATGTACCTGATGGCAAATGCCATTTCCGGGGCGCGAGAAGTAAATGCCGTATCTCTTCGCGATGGATTCCAAGTAGGCGTGATCGTCTGCGTTTTCGAAGCCCACTTGGATGGTGTTGTGATCTACATAGCTTACTGAAAGCTCAGTTGCGATATCGGATAGGCCCATGGACTCGAACTGGAGATAGGCCATGGTGCCAGTTGCATCCTGGGTGAGCGTCTGATCTATCTTTATGCCAATCTCATTTCCAGGATCGTATGTGCCATCTACGAGGTGCTCCATCAGGATCTTCTCTGTTAGGGTTTTGCCCATAAAAGACCTCCAGCAGACATCATAATCTTGGTCGGTAGGCTGTGATGATATTAATAGCCGACGATTAGATGAAGGCGAGCAAAAAGGTTATATACGACGGGGTTATTGGATGGGTTCGGCCCTACCTAAAAGGTAAGGCGATAAGTGCCATAGATAGTGATTCTAAGGGCCTTAAGAAGGCATCGGACCCAATAGGGTATGGCTTTGGATTTGTTTCGCTTCCAAAGTTTGGAGGATAGGCGAAACAATTAAATACTAAGGCTGACAACCTTAATGGGCCGATTTGGCGTCGCAACAATCAAGGCTACGACCCTGATTTAGTGATGGGCCGCGTTCCGCGTTGCGATAAAATGTAGTGGAGACACGAGATTGTCGTGTCTGACATTGGTCTTATGGCGACTCAGCCAATTCC
>JAAZNX010000017.1 GCA_012798025.1 Methanothrix sp.
GCCTTGAACATTCCTTGAGCCACCTCAGTGAAGATGCATCCTACTTATTTAACTTAAACTCTTTTATTCGTATCTTCTCCACCTAAACCCACATTTTGTGCAAGTTAGAAAGCGCGTCGGGCTTTCATCGGCGGCTCTGGTTTGTTTCATCTCCCAGTAAGCGACATTATTGCCGCACTCTGGACATTTGGCGTTGGTCGTGGGCAGAAGCTGGATATTTCCCTCTAAAATAGGCATTTCGCTTTTTTTCTGCTCGGTTTTGCTTATGAACGAGGCGTTGGCAGTCTTTGGCTTCTCATAACTGCATTTCTTGCAGAACAATACACCTTTTTTGGGCACCAGGACCTTGCCGCATTTGGGGCAGTATTCGGGATTAAACGCCATTGCCATCTAAGGTATTCACTCGCCATATTAAAGTTTACCAGTGCTACAATCCAGGCATATATGAGCACTGCCATAAATGTGATCTGCCTGGATCGGCCGGGGATGTTGCGCGACATCGCTGGCGTGGTGGCAATGAGAGGCGGCAATATAGTCTACACCCAGCAGTTCGTGGTGGAGAGGGGAGTGAATAAGGGCAAGGCATCGGTCTACATGGAGATCGATGGGCCTGAAAAGGAGACCGAGGGAATGGTAGAAGACCTTGAAGCGCTTGATTCCATCTCAGAGGTCTCGATTCACAAGCCCTTCGAGAAGATCTACGGCTCAAGGGTGATAATAATCGGAGGCGGAGCCCAAGTGGCACAAGTGGCCGTTGGTGCCGTAAACGAAGCCGACCGGCATAATCTGCGGGGCGAGCGCATAAGCGTTGACACCATCCCGCTGGTTGGCGAAGATGCCATTGCAGATGCCGTTAGCGCCGTCAGTCGTCTGCCACGTGCCTCAATCCTGGTGCTGGCCGGAGCACTGATGGGCGGGCGCATCACCGAGGAGGTGAAGAAGCTTCAGGCGGAGGGCATACCCGTCATAGCCTTGAAGATGGCCGGGTCGGTTCCAAATCAAGCAGACCTGGTTGTGACGGACCCCATCCAAGCTGGAACCTTTGCTGTGATGCATGTGGCCAGCACGGCGGTATTCGATATCATCAGGTTAAAAGGCAGAGAATTTTAGCTTCAAGGCTCGATGCGATTGAGGAAAATCCCCATGACCCAAGGTCACCCACGTGGATGAAAGTGTATGAAAAAACATTTAAAAAATTCTATAAAGTGATGCCGAATGAGCGACTTCGAGTGGGCGCTGGTGGGCGCACTGAACTCATTCTTCCATAGAGAGAACATCAATGCAATAGCATATCGTCTCAAGCAGTCGCGCTTTGCAGCTCAATTGGTTGACATACTGGTGGACTCACGAATTCCCGAGTACTACCTGGCCATCGAGTGCAAGAGCGTGGATGCGCGCAAGACGAAGTCGCTCTACTTCAAGCAGCATTTCAGCACGGCTTCCGGAGAGCACCAGATGTCACGGGAGACTGATTTCATCGCCCGCTCTGGAAGGCAGGGCATCCTGGCCGTTGAGCTGCGCTGGGGGCCAGGCATGCCCAGGTCTGCGCATCTGCTGCCCTGGGGGATGGCCGCTCAGAGCTATGATGATGGAAAGAGGGGCATAACCTTGCAGGAGATCGAGGCCAATCCGCCCCTGCTGAGGAGAGGGGGAGCTTACGAGATATCAAGGCTCGATATCTTGAGAATATCAGGTTATTACGATATTGCCACGCAGCAAGACTCCCTGGAGGCGGATCCGCCAGCGGACGGCTGAACAAAAATTACTAAATTTAACTTCAAACAAGTTAACTTGGATTAACCTTTTATTTCAGCCCTGCATTTTAGAATGCCATGAAGCTTCCGGGCACTGCGACCCAAGAGGAGAACATTTACATCGCCATGGGAAAGCTGAATATTCAGCCAGGCAGCACCTTTCTGGATATAGGCTGCGGCTCAGGAGCCGTATCCTTGGCTGCATCCCGCTTTACAGACAGAATCTACGGCATCGACCTGCGCAAAGAGGCAGTGGAGATCTCAAGGAAGAAGGTTAAAGACGGCAGATTTTTCCTTGGCGATGCCTCCGAGATCATGCCCCAGCTTCCCGAAATCGATAGATGCTTCATCGGAGGCACGCGCGGGATCGAACGGTTCTTGCCCGTGCTCGTGGATAGGGCATCTCCTGGCTGCATCATCGTGGCCGACCTGGCAAGGATTGGAATTGCTGGGCGCGTGGCAGCCATGATGAAAGAGGAAGGCATCTTTCAGGAGCTAATTCAGATAAATATTTCAAGGGGTTACGAACTGGCTGGTGACATAGCTTTAAAGCCCGTCAACCCCATATTCATGGTGATAGGCAAATGTTGATCGGCATCAGTCTTGGCCCCGGCGATCCGGAGCTCATGACCTTCAAAGCAGCAGCAGCCCTCAGAAGTTGCACAAAAGTATTCGTGCCAGGAGAGATGGCTGCAGAACTGGCACAGCCCTATTGCGTTCCGGAGATCATGGAGTTTCCAATGACCGAGAACAAGGTCGAGCTCGAGAAGATCTGGCGCAATAACGCAAATACAGTTGCCAGATTCGCATTAGAGGGCAATGCGGGCTTCGCGTGCATTGGAGATGTCAATACCTTCTCCACCTTCAGCCATATCAGGCGTGTGATCAGACAAAGCCACCCTGAGATTGAGATCCTGACCATTCCCGGGGTGGGCGTCGTCCCGGCCATGGCTGCAAGCTTCGATGCAGCCCTGGAGAGCTCCTTCGAGGTCTCAGATGGCTCTCCGGTGGATTCGGTCATAAGGATAAAGGCAACGAGGCCGAGGAAGCTGGCAGAGGAGCTGCACCAGAGGGGCTTTGAGGATTTCGTTCTTGGGATGCGGCTTTGCACGCCCCAGGAAAAGATCATACGGGGAGAGATGCCTGAAACGAGCGACTACTTCAGCGTACTCCTGGCCAGGAGGCGTAGATGAAGGTCCACTTCGTCGGTGCGGGTCCTGGTGACGTCGACCTGATCACAGTGAAAGGCAAGAGGCTGCTAGAGGAAGCAGATCTTGTAGTCTATGCCGGCTCTCTGGTGAACCCCGAACTTCTGAAGGATCTCAATGCAGAGCTGGTGGACAGCAACGGCCTCTCTCTGGAGGCCACTACAGCCAAGATCATCGAAGCTTTGCGGTCCGGAAAAAAGGTCGTGCGCTTGCACAGCGGAGATCCCTCGCTTTACGGTGCCATCATCGAGCAGATGAAGCCCCTGGAGGAGGCAGGGGTGGATGTGGAGGTGGTTCCAGGAGTGTCATCCCTATTTGCAGCCTCCGCAGCCCTCAAGACGCAGCTCACACTGAAGGGCATATCCGAGTCGTTGATCGTCACAAGGCCCGCGGGTACAACCCTGGAAAAAGATGAGCTGACGGCGCTGAGCAGGCATGGCACAACTCTCGCAATTTTCTTGGGCATAGACAAGATAAGAGACATAGTCGACTCCTTGGACCGGCCCGCAGACACGCCGGTCGCAGTAGTCTACCATGCCTCCTGGCCGGACCAAAAGATCCTTCTCGGAACGCTTGGGGACATCGCCGAGAAGGTGGAGGCTGCGAGCATTTACCGCAGTGCCCTAATCATCGTAGGCGGCGTGGTAACAAGAAAGGATTTTAGGAGGTCTCACCTATACCGGGATCGACGATAGCCTCAAAGGCAGCGCAAAGATCGGTTGGCGTCCTGGTTTTTCCCAGAGACAGGGAAAAGGGTGAGAGGATCGTGCAGTCCCTGGCCGAGAACTACAGCACATCTCTGATTTTTTGGAAAGAGGAGAAGCTAGAGAAGGTCCTGTCGAAATTCGATCTGCTGGTTGCCGTCATGGCCGTGGGAATCGTCGTGAGGCTCATTTGCGACCACCTCAGGGACAAGTGGATCGACACGCCTGTTGTAGCCGTCGACTCGTCTCTGCAATGCGCCGTTCCAGTGATAGGAGGCCATCACGGCGCCAATGATCTGGCACTCTGCCTGGCTAATGCCTTGGGCCTCTTTCCTGCCATCACAACTGCCACGGATGCTTCAGGCCGCCCCTGCCTGGAGGGCGTGGCTGCGAAGCTAAGCGCCGAGATCGTTGACAAGGATTCCTCAAAAGCAGTTAACCTTGCCTTCCTAAGAGAGGATGTGCCTGTCATGAGATTGAAAGGCCCAAAGATCGTGGTGGTTGATGAGGATGTGGCGGTCCTGAAAGTGAAAGGCCTGGTGGTGGGTTTGGGAGCAAGACGGGGAGTGTCATGCCTTGAAGTGCTTGAGGCAATCGACGCTGCCCTGGCCCAAGCTGGCAGGAGGCGAGAAGATATCGGGATCCTCGCCACTGCTTGGCTCAAGAGAAACGAAGATGGCATGACAGAAGCGGCCAGGTGCCTGGGAAAAGAGATACTTTACCTCTCAGAGGAGACTCTCAACGCTCAAGCCCCCGCAACGCCCTCTCGTGCGACGGACCTGGGACTTGCAGGGGTGGCCGAGCCCGCAGTTTTAGCGCTGGCCACAAAGCTGATCCTGCCTAAGAAAGCCTACGGGAGGGTGACCGTTGCCATCGGAGCATAAGCTCAAGATAGTCGGCATAGGCCCGGGCGAGAGAGGCCTGCGCACCATTGCTGCAGAGCAGGCCATCCTAGAATCGGACTATGTTGTCGGCTATCGTCCCTACCTCAGCATGATTTGCGACCTTCTGGATGGCAAGAATGTGGTGGCAAGCGGTATGGGCAAGGAGGTGGACAGGGCCAGAGCTGCTGTCGGTCTTCTTGAAGAGGGATCCACAGCATTGGTGAGCAGCGGAGATCCCAATGTCTACGGCATGGCGGGCCTTGGACTTGAACTGGCTCCGAATCCCGAAGAGGTGGAGATCGTGCCGGGCGTGACATCGTTTTCGGCTGCCGCCTGCCGCTCTGGCCTGGCATTCCGCCAATGCGTGGCGGTGATCAGCCTCAGCGATCTTTTGACGCCCTGGCGAAAGATCGAGAGCCGCCTGAAGATTGCAGCAGAGCTGCAAATGCCAGTCGCTCTTTACAATCCTCGCAGCAAAAGGCGCGACTGGCAACTCATTCGCGCCCTGGACATCAGCGGCAAGAGAGACGCGCTGGTGGCCAAGAACGTGGGGCGTGAGGATCAGGATATCTTCTGGACCACATCCCAGAAGCTGATCGAAGACGAATCCCTGCAAGAGAAAATCGACATGAACACTCTGGTCATCATCACCGGCAAAGGCACCTTCAAGGGTGATGTCGTCCCGGTGGCTGAGGTGAACGTTGTGGGCACAGGCCCGGGAGAGCGAACGCAACTGACGCGGGAGGCAGAGAGCATCCTGAAGAGCTCGACGAAGATATTCGGTGCTGGAAGGTACCTCGAGCGGATAGGCGACCTTTCTGCGGGCGAGAAGGTCGCCCATTTCGGGCCCTGTGCGGAGAGGATGGCCGCTCGCTTTTGCGAGGCTTGCGCCGCTGCAAAGGCAGGCCAGAAGACTGCCATCCTGACGGGCGGCGATCCTGGCATCTTCAGCTCGGGATGGAGGATCATGGATCAGGCACGAGGAATTGTACCTGTGCACGTCTCCGCAGGCGTCAGCGCCTTTTCCTCAGTCGCCGCAAGAGCAGGTGCCCCGCTGGTCGGCGACTTCGCCCTGCTCTCCGAGCCCGAAGACCCGTTGGCAGTATCCCTCCTCGCGGGCTCTGGATTTGGAGTTGTCGCCTACAATGTGAAAGGGCATGAAGTCGCCGATCTGCTGAGAGAGATCGATCCCGACAGGCCTTGCGTCCTGGCCAGGGATGTGACGCGTGATAACGAAACTATGATGATATTGACTGCAGAAGATCTGATAGCTGCACAACCCAGCGGCTTTCGGTTCACCCTTATCATCGCTTCTGCAAACTCCCACATAAAAGATGGGAGGATAATAACCAAAAGAGGATACGAAACTAAATACAGCTATTAGAGCTGATTTTCATGATGGAAGAATACACAGATATTGGGGCCACCACGCCGGAAGCCATGCAGATCAGCAGAAAAAGCCGAAAGATGATCTCTGGCCTCATAGGGGACAATAACCTGGAAGACAGGATAGCTCAAAGGTGCGTCATTGCCACAGGCGATCCCAGTGTGGCCGAGATCTTGAGATTTCTGCATCAACCTGTCCAGGCTGGCCTGCAGGCCCTGAATAGAAGAGCACCAATCTTCGTTGACATTAAAATGGTAGAAGCGGGAGTTGTGAAGACGGGCCACAAAAGCAGAATCGAAACCATCATCGGCAATGGCGA
>JAAZNX010000133.1 GCA_012798025.1 Methanothrix sp.
TACCTTGGAATGTGAAATATCTGCTCTGCTGAGATTGGCACCGATTAAATTCGTGAAGACCAGTTTTGAGTGGCGCAAATCTGCGCAGAAGAAGTTCGCGCCAGAGACTCTGGCCTCAGATAAGTTGGCATTCGATAGATTCGCATGAGAAAAATTAGCGCCGATGATGTTCCCGCCAACAGGGCTCGCATTTGTCAGGTTTGCACCAATTAAGAGCGAATTTCGGAGGCAGGCACGATTCAAATTGGCATTTTTAAAGCTTGCTCTTCGAAGGTCTGATCGGCCAAGATTGGTGCCTTCTAAGCTCGCATCGTCGAAATTTGCGCCAGTAATAACAGACTCACCCATCCTAGCCTGATCGAGATTTGCGCCTTTGAGATAAGCACCTGTGAGGTTCGAATTCATCATTTCAGCTCTTGTGAGGATTGAATGTTCTAGAAAAGCCATTGATAGATCGGATCCCTGCAATTCAGATTGACTTAGATTCTTCCTTGAAAGGTTCAGCCCACTTAGATCCTCACCAGCGAGAAGGGCACGAGCTTGAAATGGTTGATTGATTATAGTGCTTCCAGGAGGCAGCCGTTCGAGAGGAATGCCCAATTGAATGATCCTGAAATAGTCAAACATGTAGCGATTTGGACTTTCATCAATCACAGGGATATCTTCAGGCGCTTTGCCTTCTAGGATGCTGATGGCCTGATCTGCAGCCTCGCGGCCCTGTGAACGAGCACTGATCATCTTTCCACCCACAACGCCGTATCCCAAATAAAAGTCGTATATGCTGTAAAAGGGAACGGGGCTCGATTCTAAAATTAGCTGGGCAGCATCCTCGTAAGACAAAAATCTACCAGCACTGTCGCGATTCAGGGTCATAAGCAGGATCAGGCTGTCGTTAGATAGAGCTGCAAGTCGCTCTCGAAGTTCATCTGCTGTGAGGTTGTCCAGATGCTCAAAGGATACAGCATTCTCAAAGCTGGGAAGAGCATCATCCAAAACCCGCCTTGCGGCCTGCCCGGTAGCAGTCTGGTCGTTGATAATGGCTATATGCCTTGTATCGGGATGAAGAGAGAGCATGAGGGAAATTGTGCCCGCTACGTCATAAGCCTCCACGACACCGGTGAAGTCGCGCGTTCCCTTTAGCATGCCCGGGTCAAAGTACACGATGCCGCAGAAGACGACGGGCGTTTCAGGAAAGATTTCGTCTCTGTTCTCCAGCAGGAAGTTGAAAGCATCTGCGTCTGAAGAGATCACAAGATCGAAAGTGCTATTTTTATATTTTTTAATATATAAATTTTTGAGATCGGCGAGACGCGCCTCATCTGCACCCATTCTCTTTGTGTCCATATATTCGACGTATATCCTCGCAGATGGCATCTTCATGGCAAAGTGAAGCTTAATTTCTGAAATAACCTCGTCCTCCCACTTCATCCCAGGATTATAAGAGGCAAGAATGAGGACCTTCTTGGGAGAACTTTCCTGAACAGTAGACGATGCTGAAACCATTGACAGTGCAATGACCAAGAACAATCCAAGCGCCAGCATCTTTAAGGAGCCGTTCATGTCTAATAAGTTGCGCTTGTTGAATTAAGAATCTTTCGTAAGGACATTTGAGAAGAGCGCTTGACATTTTCAGCAGGGAGAACCAAAAGCTTTAAATCAAATCTTTCTGTTTTTAATTCAATAAATTTTAATTTGCTGGTGAGACATATGATTTCGAAGTCGATGATTTCGGCCTTGGTCACGATGCTTGTTTTGATCTCGGCAGCATGCGCACAAGAAAACAATACAATTACTATAATCGATGACTTGGGGCGACAGGTCAGCATTTCAAGTGCTCCAGAGAGGATTGTCTCTCTTTCGCCATCCAACACAGAGATACTCTTTGCCCTTGGCCTAGGAGACAAGGTTGTCGGCGTGACCAAGTACTGCAACTATCCTTCTGCTGTACAAGACCTCAAAGATAGTGGAAAATTGGTGGTCGTGGGCGGTTATGTAGATCCCGATTTTGAGAAGATCCTGTCGCTTCGTCCAGATCTCGTAGTGGCCAGCCAAATTCATGGTAGCGGAGTTGTCACACTCCTGGATCAGCAGAACATTCCAGTCTTCGTCGTTGATTCCAACAATCTGTCAGACATCGTTCGTTCCATAGAAAAGGTCGGCAAGATCACAGGAAAGGCAAAAGAGGCATCAGCTCTCACCTCGCAGATGCAGTCCCGAATCAAAGCAGTATCGGATAAGGTCTCATCGCTTCCGAAATTGAGAGTCCTTTATGTGGTATGGCACGACCCTGTTCAGACAGCCGGCTCTGGGACCTTCGAGGATGAGATCATACAGACAGCAGGAGGCGAAAATATCTTCCATGATCTATCTGGCTACGCACAAGTGGACCCGGAGGCGATAGCTGTGCGAAATCCTGAGGTGATCATTGCTTGCACAGGCATGGGTGAAGGTGCGAACAAGCCCCTTCAGTGGGCAGAGACTGAACGCGGACTTAACTTGACGGACGCCAGGAAGGGCGGTCGCATATATCAGGCACAAGGCGATCTTATAACCCGCGCCGGACCAAGGATTGTGGACGGCCTGGAGATGTTCGCAAAGTTCATTCATCCTGAGGCGTTCTGAGGCAGATCTCTTGAGGCTATCGGGCCAAGATGCAGTATCAAGCATCTCGAAGCTGAATGGCTGCAAGCGGACTGATTTGGAGAAGAGGTACAGGCAGTACACAGGACGAAAGGTGCTCTTCTTCCTGTTCCTGATCCTGGGGATATTCTTTCTCTTTGGAGTCGCAGTCACCCAAGGTTCGGCCAGGATAAGCATCATGGATGTATGCTCCTCCCTCCTGGCCAGATTTTTGCCCGAATATTTTCACTCCACAGCATTCACAGACATGATCGTCTGGGACGTGCGGCTGCATA
Organism: Methanothrix sp.; assembly: GCA_012798025.1. Classification (GTDB taxonomy): domain Archaea; phylum Halobacteriota; class Methanosarcinia; order Methanotrichales; family Methanotrichaceae; genus Methanothrix. The sequence continues at coordinate 2,916 of JAAZNX010000133.1, forward strand.
AAGTTCTGATGGGGATTGTGGCTGGCATGGGCCTTGGCGCAGCCGGTGCTGTGATGCAGGGCATTCTCAAAAATCCCCTGGCCAGCCCATTCACCTTGGGCATCTCCTCGGCTGCAAGCTTTGGCGCTGCATTAGCAATCGTCCTTGGTGCAGGCATCGTGGCTGGATCATGGCTTATCATCGGCAACGCCTTCATCTTCGCCCTCATTTCAGCCTTAGCAGTTTACATTTTGGCCAAGTACAAAGGGATATCCTCAGAGACCATGATCCTGGCTGGCATCGCCATCATGTACCTCTTTTCAGCTTTGACCTCTTTGCTGCAGTACTCTGGCAGATCAGAGCAGGTTCATGAAGTGGTCTTCTGGATGATGGGTTCATTGGGAAGATCCTCCTGGGAGGCACTGGTAATGGTCACGATCATCCTCGTCTTCTGCCTTCCATACCTTGTAATCAAGTCGTGGGATCTCAATGCCCTTGGGGCAGGTGATGAGACTGCACAGAGCCTGGGAGTTGATGTCGAGCAAACGAGGGTGGTCTACATGATGCTGGCCTCGCTGATAACCGCCAGCATCGTCTGCTTCACTGGAACCATAGGCTTCATAGATCTGGTCTCGCCCCACATTACCAGGATGGCGATCGGCGGAGATCATCGGTTTCTTCTTATCGGCAGCGCCCTCGTGGGTGCATTTCTTTTATTGGGCGCAGATACTCTGGCAAGGACCATCCTCGCGCCGGTTATACTGCCTGTTGGCATCATGACGTCCTTCCTCGGCATCCCGTTCTTCATGTATCTTTTCCTGCGAAGGACGAGGACGTTTGAGTGAAATCGTAATTCTTAGTTTCGGCCTGCTTTGATAGCCCTTAAATAATCAGCCCATCCAGATGAATCATATCTTGACCCAGATATTCACTGTTACTGACCTGAACGAAAGGATTCGAGATCGCTTGGAGAACGATCCTCGGTTGCACGACCTCTGGGCACGCGGCGAGGTCTCCAACTATGTTCACCACCGTTCCGGCCACAGGTACTTCACCCTCAAGGATCGCGACTCTCAGATATCTTGCGTCCTATTCAGGAATAATGGGGTGCGATTGGGCTTTGAGCTGAAAGATGGCCAAAATGTATTGGTCTATGGAGACGTGGGCGTCTATCGTCCGCAGGGAAAGGTTCAGCTCATGGCCAAGGGCATCAAGCTGGACGAGGGCATCGGCTTCAGACATCTCCAACTCGAGGCTTTGAAGAAGAAGCTGGCGGATGAAGGGCTTTTCTCAGTCGAGCATAAGCGCGCTCTGCCAAAATACCCAGAGAGGATTGGCATTGTAACCTCTCCGCACGGAGCTGCGCTGCGAGATGTTCTGCGCATCATCGGCCAGTATCCTGCGCGCATCATTCTCTCTCCGGCGCAGGTGCAGGGCGAGGATGCTCCGGAGAGCATAGCCCTGGCTGTTCGAGCCCTTCAGGGCCGCGCTGACGTCGTGATAGTCTGTCGTGGCGGCGGATCGACGGAGGACCTCTGGTGTTTCAACTCAGAGCTTGTCGCCCGCGCTATCTTCGAGTGTGACGCACCTGTGATCTCGGCTGTGGGCCATGAGACCGACTTTACCGTCGCCGACTTTGTGGCAGATGTGCGCGCACCAACGCCCACAGCCGCAGCAGAGATGGCAGTTCCGAACATCGACGAACTGCGCTCTTTGCTGGTTTTGGCAAAGGTCAAAATGACGCGCTCCCTGTGGTCAGGACTGGAGCGAAAAGAGGAGCGCCTGGAGTATTTAGAGAGAAGCATTTCTGCTCAGAGGATGTATTCCCTGACTGAGGAGGTCCGGCAGCGCCTCGACTGGCTGAAAAAACGCCTAATTGCAGCCGAAGGTGAGAGACGAACGGCCTTGGAAAGCCAACTGGAGCTGATGGAGGGGCGTCTGGCAGCAGTGGGGCCCCTGGCAACGCTTTCCCGTGGATATGCGATCGTCAGATCGCCAAGGGGCTTGGTATTGAATGCTGAGGATGTACGACAGGGCGAGATATTGGAGCTGATCCTCGCAAAGGGAAGGCTTTTGGTCAAGGTAGTGGAGAACAGGGCCTGAGAGGAGGTTTGTCGTTGAGCGAAAAAGATGTCCGCCTGGAAGAGGCGCTAGATGACCTAGAGCGGATAGTGGAGGAGCTGGAGAACGGCAAGAAGAGCCTGGAAGAGTGCCTTGATCTCTATGAGAAGGGCATGAAACTTGTCAAGCATTGCCACGCCCGCCTGGAGAGTGCTGAGCGAAAGATCGAGAGCCTGACAGGTGAGCTGCCCCCTGACTTAGATTGAGGCGGCGACAAAGCTTAAATATCTCCTAAGATGTACTTTTTGATACATCATAGTATTAATTAGTACATTTAGAGCTGGTGATCTTTTGAAGTGCCAAATTGCAAATGCTGCTGGAGTAAAGTTTGGGAGGTATGGCGGTCTCTTCGTGCCCGAGACCCTGGTGCAGCCACTGCTGGAGCTGGCCGAAGCCTACGAGCAGATGAAAAATAGCGATGAATTTCATCGCGAGCTGAAAAACCTCCTGAAGAACTTTGCAGGAAGGCCGACGCCCCTCTACTACGCCAGGAATCTGAGCCGTGTGCTGGGCCGCAAGATCTACCTGAAGAGAGAGGATCTGGTGCATGGTGGCGCGCACAAGCTCAACAACACTCTGGGGCAGGGGTTGGTTGCAAAGAGGATGGGCAAGACCCGGCTGATCGCTGAGACTGGCGCAGGCCAGCACGGAGTGGCCACTGCAATCGTAGGTGCAAATTTGGGATTCGAGACACAGATCTACATGGGCGAGGTGGACATCGAGCGGCAGAAGATGAACGTCTACCGCATGCAGCTCATGGGAGCCGAGGTCATACCAGTTCGATCAGGTTCTCGAACGCTTAAAGATGCCATCAACGAGGCCATGAGGGACTGGGCTTCCAGTTTTGAGCATACTCATTATCTCCTGGGCACGGCTGCAGGTGCCCATCCATTCCCCAGCATGGTCAGGGACTTTCAGAGCGTCATAGGAGACGAAGCCAGAAGGCAGATCTTAGAGGCCGAAGGCCGTCTTCCTGAGAGCATTGTTGCCTGCGTTGGAGGTGGCAGCAATGCCATGGGGATCTTCGCGCCGTTCCTGAAGGACAGGGTTCGCCTTTTGGCGGTCGAAGCGGGCGGAAGGGGTCCTGGCAAGACGGATAAGATTGCTGATAATGGCGCTTCGCTGGGATACGGTACGGATGGCGTCTTGCATGGAGCCCTCACAAAAATCCTTCAAGATCCCTATGGTCAGATTCTGGAGTCGTATTCCGTGGCTGCAGGCCTGGATTATCCAGGTGTGGGACCTGAGCTGGCATATCTGGCTGAGACAGGGCGCGTTCATCCGATGATGGCCGATGACAAGACCGCTATTCGCGGATTTCGAGCACTCTCCAGATTAGAGGGCATCATCCCAGCACTGGAGTCGGCACACGCCGTTGGCTATGCCATGAGCGAGCCTGATGCCCTGGGAGAGCTGACGATAGTAAACGTGTCTGGTAGAGGAGACAAAGACCTGGCAACGGTGATGGAATATGAGAATTCTTGAAGCCTTTAGCCATAGCCCCCTGCTGATCGTCTACATATGCTCTGGCGACCCATCGCCTCGGGCCACTCCCGATCTGGTGCGCAGGCTGGCAAGGGCGGGAGCAGACATCATCGAGCTTGGGCTGCCTCATTCCGATCCCATTGCCGATGGACCGACGATCCAAGCGGCAGCACAGAGGGCCATCGCCGCAGGAATGAACACAGATGTTTACTTCGATGTTGCATCTGTGGCTGGCGACGCCGTCCCTCTCGTCTTCATGGGCTACTACAACATGGTCTACGCTCGCGGACTTGACAGGTTTGCAAAAGACTGCGCATGCAGCGGCATCTCTGGGATGATAGTGCCTGATCTGCCGCCAGAAGAAGCAGCTCCACTAAAAGATGCATGCAAGCGGCACGGCGTTGATCTGATCTTCCTGGCAGCCCCAAATACGCCTCAAGCACGGCTGAAGATGATCAGCGAGGAGACATCCGGCTTTTTATATTTAGTGGCTCGGACGGGTGTCACAGGCGCAAGGAGCGATGTCTTGCAAGATACGAGGGACCTAATAGCTCGCGTGCCTGAGGGGGTGCCAAAAGCCGTGGGCTTTGGCATCTCGACGCCTGAGCAGGCCGCCGATGTTATTCGCGCTGGAGCTGATGCTGCCATCGTGGGTTCGGCCTGCGTGGATCTGATCGCCAAGGGCGAGATCGAACGGCTGGAGAGGCTGGTGAAGGACATGAAGGAGGCCATCACCAGAGCGAAGGGCAAAGCTCCAATAGTTTGTTGAAAGACTCCAATAGCATGGACGAAGGGCAGAAACGGTTTGTGGAGAGGACATTAAAGGATATTCAGAACGGCTGCAGTGTGACCATAGTCGCCCATGGAGACTCCATCACCGCAGGCTTTGCAGTGCGACGCGGCTTTCCATCATTTTGGCGAGAGATGCTGCAGCGTAAATATCCTGATGCAAGAATCGAGCTGATCAACAGCGGCATCTCAGGAGACACCACAATAGACGGCTTGGCCCGGCTGGACTGGTCAGTGCTCTCCTACGAGCCGGACCTCGTCAGCATCAACTTCGGAATCAATGACTGCGTCATGGGCCTTGGGCTGGACGAGTTCGAATTGAACCTTGTGCAGATGGTTCGACGCATCAGGGCTGGAGCCGGATCTGAGATTTTATTATTATCATCCCAGCCACTGGAGACGCCGCCCTATGACAGACAGGTCCAGGATTACTACCAGGCCGTGCGAAGGGTGGCAAGTGAGATGGATGTAGGATTCGTGGACGTGTATGGAGCATGGATGGAGCGCGTGCGCCAGGGAACGCCTCTGTCAAGCCTCATCCTTCCGGGGCTCGATCATCCCAACGAGGCGGGATACAAGATCATCGCCGAGGAGCTTATGAAACTATTTTAATCACAAATTGGCGAATCGATCCAATATCCACCTATTTCGCACCTCAGGATGAAATATTATGCCATAAATTGACAGGTTCTTGTGCTTGAATGCCTCCACGTGCTCATCGTATCCTGCCAGCAGCAGAAAATCGTCCGGCACTGTCACGCCAAAGTTATGCAAGTGGTAGCCCTCTATCGTCCTCGGCTCGCCCAACAACGCCGACTCCCGAATTATCTCAATGGTCTCAAGACCAATTGCTTGCTGCGGAACTATCCTGCCGCCAAATACGGATCCTATGACCTGCATCCCTGCGCAGATGCCAAGGAGGGGCGTCCTACAACATTTAATCCATGAAAATGAACTAATCTGCTTTGCGTAGTAGTTATCCTTCAGAGCCGTGCCGCACAGGATTATTTTATCGTACTTCTCCGGCATGTGTCGCGCGAGCTCTGAATAGTGCCTGATCTCGATTGAAAAACCTGAGTGCATGAGGATGTCTGCAATTGGATGCACGAACTCGTACATCGAGAGCGACTCCTTCTCATAGCACAGGTCCACTAGCAGGATCATTTATCCACCAGCCGCATCTCTTCGATGAAAAGCCGTCCCCGGTAATTGCAGTAGCTTTTAGACGATCTCAAGATCTCAAGCCGCTTTTGGAAAATCGGACCGTCCAAGACCATCGTCTCAAGCTCTCCGCCCTCGCCTGAAGGACTGACCTTATATTTTTTCCAAAGCTCTTCAAGCCTACAAATGCACTCTGCAGTAAGCTCTTCGCCAAGCCAGGAGTCATCGAAAGGATAGGCGAAGACGCCGGTGATGATAACCTGGAAGCCCTCCAATAATAGCTGCCTCAGATAGTCCACCTGATTTATCTGCCAGAGTGGGTTGAAGCACCATAGATCGAGGGCTTGGCAGATTCTCTGCGTGCGCACAGCCTGGTAGACCGACTCGATGGCACCCGTGACGACACCCTGTATGCCATATTCATCTCTGGCACCTTTGATGGCAGCTGCCAGATCCTCAAGCTCCTTCTCCTTTTCTCCGAGGGTAGGCCTGCAAAGCAAAGGTATGCCAACTGCCTCTGCCTGCAAGTTGGTGCGATGGATGTTGGGCGTGTGGAACATGTAGCTGTCTGGATTCTGAGAGATAAGAGTGATCAGGCAGGCTACCTGATTCTTTTGCATGGCTCGATAGGTTGCGAAGACTGAGTCTTTGCCGCCTGAGAAAAGCACGCCCAGTTTCACAAGATCATGCGTCCAGGTCGAGCATTTGCCAGACCTTTTTCATATCCAGGTTTCTCTGAACTGCCCCTGCCAGCTCATCGAAGCCATCTCCTCTGGAAGCTTGTTCTCGCAACAGGTTTCGGCGACTGTAGAGATAGTCAAGAAATGAATTACGGAAGTTATCGTTCTCGAAGATGCCATGCAGGTAGGTCCCAATCACAAGGCCGTCTTCTGACACTGCACCGTCGTCCTCAAAGGCCGCCTCGCCTGCGGAGTCTGTTACACCCATGTGGATCTCGTAACCTGTGACCTCTTGACCTCGGATATTTTCCAGAATTGGACCTTTCCCTGTGACCTTCTTTCTGACCTGCACAGTCCTCTTTTCATAAAGATCGAAACGAGTTACTGCATCCAGGATCCCCAGGCCTGGGATCGTCCCAACTGTGTCCTCGATGCCACAATCGATGATCTCCCGCCCCAACATCTGATAGCCTCCGCAAATACCAAGAACTGGCGTGCTCTTCAGGGACAGAATCTGCCGGTCCATACCCTTCCTTCTCATCTCCTGAAGATCCGAGACCGTGTTCTTGGTGCCGGGAAGGATCACAGCGTCTGGATTGCCAAGAGGCTCCCCAAGGCCTACGTACCTGACGCGAGCGGAACGCTCCAGTGGCTCGAAGTCCGTGAAGTTGCTGATGCGAGGAAGCTTGATCACTGCAATCTCGACATCCTCATGGGGGCCGCGAGCTTTCTTGTCACCAAGGGATACTGAGTCCTCCGAGGGTATTTCCAGGTCAAGATATGGAAGAACGCCCAAAACAGGAACGCCTGTAAGCTTTTCCAGCGACTGCATCCCGGATCCGAGGATGGTGGGATCGCCCCTGAACTTGTTGATCACAAGTCCCTTGACCAGTGGCCTGATATCATCGGGAAGGAGCTGAACTGTGCCAAAGAGGCTGGCGAAAACCCCTCCACGCTCGATGTCCCCAACAAGGATTATCGGGGCCTGTAGGTGACGTGCAACGTAGATGTTGGCGATATCCCTATCGAAGAGATTGATCTCTGCAGCGCCTCCTGCACCTTCTACTACTATGTAATCATAGTCCTTCTCCAGCTCCTGGACTGAGCGATCAACTACCTCTTTGAGGCCCTCGATGCCCATATAATATTCCTCAGCCGATTTGTCAGCCAGCGGCTTGCCAAGGACTATGACCTGGCTGGTACGGTCGCCCTTGGGCTTTAGGAGGATGGGGTTCATGAACTCGCAGGGCTCAGTGCGGGCTGCCCATGCCTGCACTGCTTGAGCAATTCCGATCTCTCCCCCGGAGCGCGTCACCCAGGAATTCAAGCTCATATTTTGGGACTTGAAGGGTGCGACCCGCAAGCCACGATTGCTTAGCAGACGGCACAGGGCGGCGACGAGGGTGCTCTTCCCGGAGTGAGATGTGGTGCCGAGGACTACGATGATGTGAGTCATGTTCAATTATCCGAAGATCGCTCCCATTCCAGCCTCTGCGGCCTCAGCTTCGTCACGAAAAGCCTTTAGCAGTCTCTCGCCGTCCTCGCCCTTCAGCTCCTTTGCAGGAGACTTTTCCAGGAGTCTCCTGGCCTCCTCTGCCAGCTCATCCCTGGCCTTGATGTACATGCACATCCCAGCCATGTCATACCCCATGGACCTGCAATCCCGCACAGTGGGCCCGAGCCGCTTCCAGAACTCCTCATCCAGCAACTTTTTCATGGCCTTTTCGCCATCCATTTCATAAGTATAAACTAGCTCCATACTCAACCCCAGGGCCTTAAAGATCCCGCACTGCCTTCTTCAGCATTTCAGTGCATCTATCCATGAGATCTGCAGCATCACATATATCTTGTGCCGCGACCTCGCTTATTGCTTTAACCTGGCCTGCGCGATCGCGAAAAGATTTGCTGTGGCTTTCGTTGTGTTCTATCCAATGATCGAGCAGCTTTTTTGCGGATTCTTTGCTGATATCATTCGTCATCTAATATCGCCTTTCAGTTTTCAAAAGAAGTGGTATAAACCAAATACCTTTTGGTCAATCTCGACGCCATTTTTCTTATGCAGATATTGATAAGTGTGGGCAAAGTCGAAGTTAGGAGCGTTGTGAGGATATGCACGTTTTCGACTTTGGCCCGCTGATCTGTTTGAAATCCAGCGATAAAAGAATGTGGTACACGACCTGTTGGCAGCTATTTGCCCGTGACTTGCAAGCGCCAGAGAACATCGGCATCGCGCATGCAGTAATTTGTTTCGACCTAGGTCGAAATGTTTTTAAGTGGATCTGAAATACAGTTGTAATATTGTTGTGTGGAGGGGAGCATGTCGGGTTGCGAGCATAAGGTCTCGGGCAGCAAGGAGAAGGTATGGTTGCCTTACTATTACGAAGGCAGAGAGAGAGGGCTCAAGCCACATCCCTACTGCATCGAGTGTGGGCTGATCAAGAATCTGTCATCTGAAAGGCCGCACTCCGTTGGCTTTTTTATGAACATAGTCGCGGAGATGGCCAAGCGTTATAAGATCACACAGATCCAAACCAGGCTAATCGCTCTGGAGATGGAGAAACAAGCGCTTGATGACCAATTTGGATTGGATCGACAGCAGCAGGAGAATCAATTTGTTGAGATAGCGACGCGGATTCTCAACGTGCCTGCTAGGGTCGTATCTGAGCTCCTTTGAATAGAACAAATTAGTAGGATCTTCTCTTTCTAGAGGACCCTTGCTTTCAGAGATGTGCCGGAGCAGAGGGCTCCATTTTTATATCGGAAAAAGGTTCTGATTTAAAGTAAGTTTATTAGTTCAGTTTATGTGATAAGATGTAATCATTCATGATTTCTTAAATTCTAATAAAGACGCTAATCTGACATAACAAAGGTAAGGTATATAGATTCAGCTGGAAAGAGAAAAAGAAGGCGAACGATGATGATGTTGAATTTTAATTTGGAGGAGGCCAACGTAATTTTGTCAGCATTAAGCGACATGGACGATTTTTACTTGCCAAAATCGATATCCAGAAAAGACCTGTATACATTGGCGAGGAAATTCGCTGTCACAATTGGCCTGAGACCCACTGACGATGGTAAATTGCCACTTCCAAATCTGTTTAGAGACAGGTTTGACGCTTCCACAACCGTAATGGTGGATATAACACAGACAGAGATCGACTACATTATCTGCGCCCTGGCTGCAATGAACTTTGAGAAAACAGGACATCCCAAGAACATAATCTCGGCCACCAGCAAAGCTTACAATAAGTTAAGTGCCCTATATAGCGATGGCTTATTTGATGAATCCGATCCGGAAATATGGGAAATAGTAGTTACAAATCAATCAGCCGTAGGCCAGGGATCGGCATCCTGCGGTGATTGCTGTTCAACCTGCAACAAAAAATAGGCAGGGAAAAAGAAAATGATCGGGCCCTCGCCTTAGTAGGGCTCAGGCCCGATCGCATTTCTTCCTTCCTCTCGCGCGATCTTCTCCACGTAGCACTGAACGGATTTCTTGTAGCCACTCCTCTTTGCAAGCCTATGTATCTCCTTCATCACGCCGCTGCCATATTGCATGGCCTTCTTCTCATGGCGGGCTACAGATGCAGGCAAGTGCTTCTCTGCA
>JAAZNX010000048.1 GCA_012798025.1 Methanothrix sp.
ATATGGATCTTTACGCTTGGCCCCTCTGCTGGTCTGTTGTCCACCATTGCCACCCACTTTCACATCAGCCCGATCTTCTACAATTATGCCTGCCTTGGGCAAGAAGATGGAGAGCCTCCCGATAGGTCGCAGGTCTCTTGAGACTGTTTTGGGAGATAAGATGCGAAGAGATGTTTATCGGCTCCGGCTCTTCAGACAGATGGATGGCTACACCGATGTCATGAAAGTCGTCAAGCTGCAGAAAAGATACAAACACGTTGGCTAGGTCGACATCCCCAACTGCTGCGGAGATGCTGCGAATGCGCTCGATGATCCCGCTCTTATCCATCAGATACATTTAAGCGGCCTTCTCCATGTTAAGATTTTCTCATCGTTCGATGCATCCGGCTGGATCTCCCTCAAATCCTCCCATCCCAAAGTGCGCCCCGTACCCCACCGCCACCGGCCCCTGCACCGGCTCTGGGAATTGGATGCGAAATCCGTATCCTGCCCCATTTGCCGCCTGCCTCCCATCGCCGTTTTCCCTCTGACGCAGGAAATCCTGCCAGGTCACCTCTCGCCCGCCCAGGACCGTCCCTCGCACCGGCTCGACCGCCACAGGCTCGGGAAAGCCCGCCATCCTGAGCAGTCTTCTCAGCTCGTGCTCTGGACTTCCGATCTGCAATCCTGATGCATCCCGCTTGACAACGCCAGCCCTCGTCACTTTGGGATGGCGCGTGGGAACGAAGGGCGTGCGCGATACCCATGCCCGTGACTTCGCCAGCAGCGGACACTGGCCGCAGCTCGCATCCGGCCCGCCGAAGTCCTCAGGCCCACCAAGGCCCTGCAGGGCCAAGGAAATGCGATCTTCTCTTAGCCCCCAGACATCTCTCAGCCTCTGCAAAGCCTCCTGCTCTCCAGGAGCAAAGCCCATGGGGGCATAGACTGTGATGTGCGTGACCTCGCCATTGCGCCCCCGCTCCGGGCCAGGGTTGCACTCGCAGAAGATGTGGGCATGGCCGTGGCCCTGCAGTGGCCTGCGTGACTTGTCACAGCCCGTGAAGATCTCGGCTCCGCCTGAGAGCCTGACCAGTGTTAGGTGAACCCTCTCCGCCAGATGAAGGGCTGAGGTCAGCCTAGGCCGAGGGCCGGATACCAAAAACCGGGCTACGGTCGGCTGTTCAGCCACTGGAGCAGCCCTCCCCCACCATCGGAGGCTTCTGCCAGGTCGTAGATAGCAGCTTTGCATGAAATAAGGCGCGCTCACTCTCAAGTATCTTGGTTTCTTGAGGGGGCATCCTTAAAATAAGATGAAAAAAGTCAGGGACCATAAGGTCGCGCAGAGAATCATAGAAAAATGCAAGTCCTCCAGCCCCTTCGACTCGCTCAGGCTGCAATATCTCCTCCTACAAAGGCCGAGGTTATTTTTCGAATATAAAATACTTTCGCTTCAAAAAAAAATATTATATAATATGCGCTAGTGCTTGTAGTATTACTACCATAATATGATTGATCAGATTTTTCCCGGCCAAATCCATGCAGATCATACTCCTCAGCCTGCAGTGGCCAAATGGTTCGAAGGACGTTATCATTCTCCAAGGAAGAGGAAATGCTACGAGCATCCTTGTGTCCTTGAGGATGCGATTTATAACCTGACGAGGCCTGCCAAGACATTGCGAATCGAGGTGAATGATGATCGGAGAAGGTGGCAACCGAGAACTACTGCTATGGCGGCCGGCCTTGCAGATCACATCTGGACAACTGAAGAGCTCATTTTGACCGCAGTGGTGCTAAAAGAAGGCAACAC
>JAAZNX010000035.1 GCA_012798025.1 Methanothrix sp.
GAAGCTTTATCACATGGTCACAGGCAAGATGCACGCCCGGTCCCGCGGACCTGTCCAGGTCTTGACCCGCCAGCCCACAGAGGGCAGAGCCAGAGAGGGCGGCCTGCGGTTTGGTGAGATGGAAAGAGATGTGCTCATCGCCCACGGTGCAGCTCTGGCGCTGAAAGAGCGCTTGGTCGACGAGTCGGATAAGGTGACCGAGCTGGTCTGTAGTCATTGCGGCATGATCGCAATCCATGACAGGCGCAGAAACGCGGATTTCTGCCCAACCTGTGGGGCAGACACGGAGATCTACCCCGTGGAGATGAGCTATGCCTTCAAGCTCCTGCTCGATGAGATCAAATCCCTGGGCGTAGCCCCGAGGCTGATCCTGGAAGACGCTGTTTAGGTGGAAGTATGACTGTTCCCAAGAGAATTGGCAAGATCCGCTTTGGGCTCATCTCTCCTCAAGAGTTCAGGAAGATGAGCGTGGTCAAGATCATAACTGCTGACACATATGATGATGATGGCTTCCCAATCGAGATGGGGTTGATGGACCCTCGTCTGGGCGTGATCGATCCCGGACTTCGCTGTCGATCCTGCGGCGGCCGACCTGGAGAGTGCCCCGGCCATTTTGGCCACATTGACCTCATCGCTCCCGTCATTCACGTGGGCTTCGCAAAGCTGATAAGAAAAGTCCTGAGGGCCGTCTGCCGGGATTGCTCCTGCCTCATGCTCAAAGAAAATGAGAAGAAGAATTACCTGGAGCAGATCCAGACCCTGGAACGTCTGGGGCAGATGACGGATGACATCGTCAATAAGGTCTTCGCAGAGGCGCGCAAGAACAAGACCTGCCCCTACTGCGGAGCACCTCAGCAGGAGATCAAGTTCGAGCGGCCTCTATCCTACGTCGAGGATGGCCACAAGCTCACAGCCTCTGACATTCGCGATCGTTTCGAGAAGATCCCAGACGAAGACATCCAGGTCATGGGCATGAACCCGGCAACAGCACGTCCGGAATGGATGATTCTGACTGTGCTGCCCGTCCCACCTGTGACCATGCGTCCATCCATCACCCTTGAGTCTGGCCAGCGCAGCGAGGATGACCTCACGCATAAGCTGGTGGATATCATCCGCATCAACCAGAGATTCCAAGAAAACCGGGAGGCAGGGGCTCCGCAACTGATCATCGAGGACCTGTGGGAGCTATTGCAGTACCACGTGACCACATTTCTTGACAATACAGTCTCCGGCGTGCCGCCCGCGCGACACAGAAGCGGCCGACCTCTCAAGACCCTCTCACAGCGCCTTAAGGGCAAAGAAGGTCGCTTCAGAGGATCGCTATCAGGCAAGCGAGTCAATTTCAGCGCCAGGACTGTCATATCACCCGATCCTAACCTGAGCATCAATGAGGTCGGCGTTCCACTGGACGTGGCCATGGAGCTATCAGTGCCCATGATCGTTAACGCCAGGAACAAGGAGATCGTAAAGACCTACGTGCGCCGAGGTCCAGATAGGCATCCTGGTGTGAACTATGTCACGCGCCCTGACCAGAGAAGGGTCAAGGTCACCGACAAGAACTGCGAGGAGGTTGCCGAACAGATCGATATCGGCTGGAGAATCGACAGGCAGCTTGCCGATGGCGATATTGTGCTCTTCAACCGCCAGCCATCGCTGCACAGGATGTCCATCATGTCTCACAGGGTAAAGGTCATGCCTTACAAGACATTCCGACTCAACCCGGCCGTATGTCCTCCCTATAACGCAGACTTCGACGGGGACGAGATGAACTTGCACGTTCCCCAGACTGAGGAGGCCCGCGCCGAGGCCGAGATCCTCATGCGCGTTCAGGAGAACATCCTATCGCCAAGATTCGGCGGCCCGATCATAGGCGGCATTCACGATTATGTGACTGGCTCCTTCCTGCTGACGCATGGCTACAAGCCCATAGATCGCAGGGGCGCAATGGAACTGCTCAAGAAGTTTGACATCTCTGAGCTTCCTGAGCCTGCAGGCGTCGAGGATGGGGAGCCTTACTGGACAGGAAAGCAGATCTTTTCCCTTATCCTTCCCAAGGGCCTGAACCTGAGCTTCAAAGCCGATTTCTGCTATAACTGCGATGTTTGCAAGGGCGAGGCCTGCGAGAACGATGCATACGTTGTCATCAAGGATGGCAATCTCCTGAAAGGCACCATCGATGCAGAAGCCGTGGGCGCTTTCAAGGGCAAGATAACGGACAGAATAATAAAGCAGTATGATCCCTCAGTGGCAAGTCAATTCCTGGACAGGATGACACGTCTGGCCCTGCGTGGCATAATGCATGCAGGATTCAGCTTCGGGATAGACGATGAGGACATCCCCAAGGAAGCTGCGGAGCAAATTGAGGAGACGACTCGTGCTGCGCGCGAGAAGGCACAGCAGCTCATCGAGGCCTATAAAGCAGGCGAGCTGGAGCCCCTGCCCGGTCGCACCCTGGATGAGACATTGGAGATGAGGATCATGCAGACCCTGGGAAAGGCTAGGGATACGGCAGGCAAGATCGCCGGACGTTACCTGGGACTGGATAACTCCGGAGTGGTCATGGCTGTTAGCGGAGCTCGCGGCTCGATGCTTAATCTGACCCAGATGGCTGCTTGCGTTGGTCAGCAATCTGTTCGTGGCGAACGAATCAAACGCGGATAC
>JAAZNX010000033.1 GCA_012798025.1 Methanothrix sp.
AGATCTGAGAAAGCCAGCATCGGAAAGACGTTTTGCAGATCTTCTTTCCACCATAGCTTTACATAGAGCAAAAAGGAATCCAGTGCCAGGGTGAAAAAGGATTGCAATAAAAAGAAGGAGATCACTGCCTTCACAAACCAGCCCTTCCGAACCAGTTTTCTGTAAAACTTCCTGCACTTCATCTTGAACTGAGTGTAGATGTCCGGCTTGGGAGTTGGTACCGAGTCGGTGGCGTAGAGCAGTTCTCGCAATGCCAGGGTCACGGGATCCGCAGGCGAGCATTCTTTTAAAAGGTTCAACGCCTTCCTCCTTTCGCGGTGATCAAGGTCCTCCAAGACCACCTCTTTTGCAAGCTCCAGGGCATTGATGAGCTTCTCCTGCTCAGAGAGCTTTGGCCTGTGCATGAAGGCCTGTATGCCAAGGTACAGCAAAATGAATGTAATGTAAATCAGCGCAGCCGTGGGGCGGTAAAAATAGTTATTGTCCATGGTGATGAACTTGCCAAGCTCATCGATGAAAGCCCCGAAGCCAAAGCCTCCCAAGACCGCAGCAAAGTAATATGCGGCCTTGTTTATGTATCCGAGAGCGATAACCAGGGCAATCGTCATGAGAAATCCGCCCAGGAGCACATGGGCAATGTGCAGGTTTCCGGGGCCGACACGAGGATAGCCGGTCAGAGCCAGAAAGAAGCGGATGCCTAAGACCGAAGCTACCGCGGTAACGAAGAAAACCTCCAGCAGCCTCTGGCCTTCCAGGCTACGGACGAAATGTTGCCGGAACAGCCTCATCGGCCCTTTGCCTCTTCAACAGTATAGTAATATTCGCCCTGCTCCTTTTGCATCCTGTCCAGCCTAGACTCCGGCTTATTGACCCTAGGCCTGTGTGTATCCTCATCGCGCCGAAAAGTAATGCCGATGCCCTTGAGGAAGGCGTTCATGCCCTCGCGCATCTCCAGAGGGGCATGGGCAACGCCCCAGCTCCCAGGAACGCCTTCGAAGACCATCAACCTCTCAGATAGCAGGTCGATGAGATAGATATCATGATCCACGACCAGAACCGTTTTCTCAGTCGATTCGGCAAAGCGCCTCATGACCTTTGCTGCCAGCATCCTCTGCTCTACATCTAAATGGGCACTGGGCTCGTCCAGCAGATATAAATCCGCCTCACGGCTCAGACAGGCAGTAATGGCCACACGCTGTAGCTCGCCGCCCGACAGCTCAGTCAAGGCCTGATCCATCAGAGCCTCCAGTCCCATTGGCCGCAAGATCTCTGTCTGGTAGTAACTGCTGTCGAACTCGCGTGTCACGCTGCGCAGCAACCCTTGCACAGTCACGTCCAAATCCGCTTTGAGGTACTGGGGTTTATAGGAGACCTTGAGCTGATTTTCAAAGCTCCCCGAGGTTGGCTTCTCCACGCCTGCCAGGATCTTGATGTAGGTGCTCTTTCCAATTCCATTTGGCCCAAGAATTCCAACCACCTCTCCTCGACGAATTGTGCCTGGATCGGCCTGGAGACGGAAGGTGGGATACTGCACGCTGAAGGCTTCATATGCGATGAGCGGTGGGATCTCCTTTTCTACACGAGGCGCATGCACCTCGAAGACAATGGCAGAGTCGCGGAACCGCACATTCTCCTCGGGCAGATTGCCGCGCAGATACTGGTTGATGCCCACGCGCACGCCTTTGGGCCGGGTTATGACACCATATGCCCCAGGCACACCGTAAATGAGATGAACATTATCTGCGAGTAGATCGAGCAACGCGAGGTCGTGCTCCACCACCATGACCGCTTTTTCTCTGGCCAGTTCCTGCAAGATTCGTGCCACATTTATGCGCTGGTAGATATCCAGATATGGGCTGATCTCATCGAAGAAATAGAAGTCTGCATCTCGTGCGGCCGTAGCCACGATGGCCACGCGTTGCAGCTCGCCTCCGCTGAGGCTTGATATCTCCCGGTCGATCAGCTTCGATATGCTCAGCCGGTCGATCAGATCTTGCAGGGCACCGCGCTCATCGGTTTTGTCCAGAAGACCACCTACAATGCCTGAGTAACTCTTAGGAATGCGGTCCACGTATTGAGGTTTATATGAGGTCTTGACACCTTTCTCTGCCACTCGTCTAAGGTAATCGCCAAGAGCCGAGCCTGCGTAGCGCTGCAATACTTCCTCCCAGGTGGCATTCTTTCCCAGGTTCGGCCTCAAGATGCCGGAGAGGATGGACACTGCTGTGCTCTTTCCAATTCCGTTGGGTCCCAAAAGACCTGTGACCCTCCCGTTTACGGGAACCGGCAAACCATAGAGCGCAAAGCCATTCTGGCCGTATCTGTGAATCGGGTCTTCCATCTCCTCAGGAAGATTGGTGATGGTGATCGCCCCAAAGGGACATTTCCGAACGCAGATGCCGCATCCCACGCAAAGGTTCTCTGTAATTACAGGCTTGCCGTCTACAAAGACGATGGTCTCATCACCTGTACGCACTGGTGGGCAGAAGTATTCACACTCTTTGGAACATTTCTTGGGCTGACAGCGATCGCGATTGATGATGGCAATCCTCATTTGCAAAACCTCAGTTTAGAAGGAGCGTCCAGGTGACCAGCCAAAGGTCGACAACCATGAACTCCACATAGAACCAATCCTTGGTCTGGAAAGCTGCTGCGTCTATCTTAAAGAAGGAATAGGTATACTTCTGGATTAGGAATGTGACGAATATCACTAACAGCATTACGGAATGCCAGGGAAGCGGGCTGATTGCCGCAGCGCCATGATAGCATGCAAAACCCGCTAGGACTCCCAGGGAGGCGGGATAAACGGTCTTTTTTATTCCATCTATGCGGTCCTGTCTGCGCTCGGCTGCGCTCTTGGTCTTGGCTTTGGGTGGTGTTTTTGCGACACGAGGCTCATGGTCTCCCTGGGTCACTGCCAAGGAACCCTTGCCTTCCTTATTGCCAGCCTTCTTTCCTTTCTTGGCCATCTAACTCCTGGATTGCATTATATGATAATAGCGTTTTGGTCCGGGAAAAGTCCAAGTACTATAACTTTCAAGAGCCTGTGCATGTGTATGTCGTAGCAGATGCTTCGGTCTTCATCTGGGGTAAAAAGCCTGCAGGGGAGGTGATCACTGTGCCGGCGGTAGTGGCTGAGCTCAAGGATCTGCGATCCAAATCCATGCTTCACATATTTGAGGCACGGGTGGAGAGCCCCACGCGCCAGGCGCTAAAGGCGGTGAAAAACGCTGCAGCAAAGACTGGTGACCTCAAAGCTCTGTCTTTTGCAGACCTGGAGGTACTGGCCAAAGCACTGGAGTATGAGGCGGTTCTCGCTACAGACGACTACGCTTTGCAAAATGTTGCGCTTCACCTCGGCCTGAAGATCGAGCCCATCGGGCAGCCAAGAATAAAACGGGAGCTAAAGCATGTCCAGAGGTGCCAGGGCTGCGGCAAGAGCTTCGAGGGAGAAGCATGCCATGATTGCGGAACTCCTGCCCGAAAGAGAAAGAGGTGTGTAAAATGAATAACATTGAGACTTTGATGAATAAGGCAAGTGAACTGAAGGCTGAAGGGCTGGTGGAGGGCCAGATCTCAGAAGAGCTGAACATCTCCAGCGAGACTGTAACCTGGCTTCTCACTCATGCAGAGAAGGCGAGCACAGCCCCAGGCCCAAAAGACATCTCCGTGGACTGGTCGATAATCGGCAAGAGCGCTTTTCGGCTGAGTCATATATCTCAGGCTCTCTCCGATGTCATTTATGAGACATTGGACGTCAATGAGCGCGGTGTGGATGTCGTCGTAGGCATCGCTTTGAGTGGCCTTCCTCTGGCGAGCATGGTGGCCAATGATCTGGCTGCAGACCTGGCTGTTTACACGCCCAGCAAACAGATGCTGGCTCAGGAGAGCAAAAAAGTGCGTGGCAACTTGAGCTCTAACTTCTCGGATGTCAAGGATAAGGACTGCATCATCATCGACGATGTGATAACCTCAGGCCGGACGCTGGAGGAGACCGTCGAGTATCTGGACGAGCATGGAGCCAATATCAATGCCATCGCCGTTCTGATCGACAAAAAGGGCACTGACGAGATCGCAGGAGTGCCTGTAGTCTCTCTGCTTAAGGTAATAAGAGTAAACTGAATCTATAGGGTACGAGGCCTGATGTAGGAGGGCCTCTCGGTCCCATTTTCCTAGAAAGCCTTTTAGCATTCCTGTCCCAATAGCGCCTGTCAACATGTTCTCCGAAGATGAATATCGATTGGACTTCTTCGTTGACGAGGGATTCCAGCGCAAGAAGTGCGAGAAATGCGGCAAATTCTTCTGGACCAGGGACGGAGCCAGGAAGACCTGCGGCGATCCGCCCTGCGATCCTTATACCTTCATAGGCGCGCCAGTCTTTTCACGCAAGCACGAACTCGACGAGATGCGCGAGCATTACCTGAGCTATTTCGAGGCCCGCGGACATGTGCGAATAGCTCGCTATCCAGTCGTTGCCCGCTGGAGGGACGACATATACCTGACCATCGCCTCCATCGCAGACTTCCAGCCATTTGTGACATCGGGGCAGGTGCCACCTCCCGCAAACCCTCTTACAATCAGCCAACCTTGCATTCGTCTGGATGATCTGGACTCGGTAGGCCGTTCAGGCCGTCATCTCACCACCTTCGAGATGATGGCCCATCACGTCTTCAACACTCGCGAGCGCGAGATCTACTGGAAGGACAGGACTGTTCAGCTCTGCGACGAGCTGCTGGTAGGCATGGGAATGGACCCCACGGCTGTGACCTACAAGGAGAACCCCTGGGCAGGCGGCGGGAATGCTGGCCCGAGCGTTGAGTGCCTTGTAGCAGGACTTGAGCTGGCGACGCTCGTCTTCATGGACCTGGAAGCCACGCCCGGCGGATCGATCAAGATCAAGGGCGAGGGCTATGAGAAGATGGACAACTACATCGTGGATACCGGTTATGGCTTAGAGCGGTTCGTCTGGGCCTCCAAGGGATCTCCCACAATATACGATGCCATCTTCCCCGACCTTGTCCGGAAGGTCGCAGATCTGGCAGGAGTTGAGCACAACCTCAAGGATCCAGATTACGCGGAGATCTTCGCCCAGAACGCACGGCTGGCAGGGATGGTGGACCTGGATGAGTACTCCATGAAGGATCTGCGGGCGAAGATCGCCGGCACGATTGGAATCGCTCCTGAGAGGCTGCAGGCCGCGATAGAGCCAATGGAGCGCATCTACGCAGTGGTGGACCACACCCGCTGCCTGGCGTTTATGCTGGGCGACGGCATCATCCCCTCCAACGTCAAGGCCGGATACCTGGCGCGCCTGGTGATCCGCCGGACGCTGCGGCTCATGAAGGAGCTGAAGCTCGATCTGCCGCTGGCAGACCTTGTGGGGATGCAGATCTCGCGGCTGGATTATCCCGACTGGAAGGAGAGGTTTGTCACCATCAAGGAGATCTTGGACCAGGAGGAGCAGAAGTACGCAGAGACCCTGGAGAAGGGAAAGCGCCTGGTGAAGAAGGCTGCTGAGCACTTCAGGAAGCAAAACCAGGCCATTCCATTGAAGGAGATGATCTCCCTTTACGACACACACGGCATACCGCCGGAGATCGCCCGCGAGTCAGCCGAAGCGTTAGGGGCAAAAGTCGAGCTGCCGGACAACTTCTACTCCCAAGTGGCCAAGACACACATAAGAGCAGAGC
>JAAZNX010000128.1 GCA_012798025.1 Methanothrix sp.
CTCAGTTTTGCAGCAGCAGTCCTGGTTTTATCCATGGCGTCCGCGGCATCTGTGGTCATAAACGAGATGGAGCTGAACCCGCCTGAGGGCGGGGTCGATTGGGTTGAGCTATACAACTCCGGAAACGATAGCGTTGACATCAGTGGATGGACGGCAACCATCACCGATGGCAGCTGGGTGGGCAAGTTTCCAGCCGTTCCCGCAGGAACTATAATTGCGGCAAATGGCTTCTATGTTCTGAACGGCCAGCCCTCCTGGAACCATGATAACGGAGGGTTCGCAACTCTATTCAATGCCGCAGGAGAAAAGGTGGACGAGACAGCCAAAAGACAGGACACCATCGATAACGACTTTACCTATGGCAGGCATCCTGATGGACGTGATACAAATTCGGATGGCGATTGGGGTCTTGGCTATGCCACGAAAGGAAAATCAAACGTCCGCTGAGCCATTCGGAAAGGTCCAAAACTATCGATTAGGAGTGTGGCACTAATATGAGTCTGGTATCTGGAGATGTTAAAATAGCTCTGCTGGCCTTCTGCGGGCTCGTAGCTATCTGTAGCCTGAGCCTTGGCGATGTGGTGATTAACGAAGCAGAGCTCAGCCCGTCTGATAATGGTACTGTGTGGGTGGAGCTTTATAACGCCGGGGATGGTGCAGTTGATCTTGCCGGATGGACGGTAAAGATCGAGGATAAGCCTTGGGCGGGCTCTATCGCCTTGAGCGGCACAATTGATCCCAAGGGATTCAAGGTGGCTGAGGGCCAGCCGAGCTGGGTCACTAGTGGAAACGGAACGGTTTATCTCATCGACATAAACGGCATTGTTGTGGATAAGACGCCTAAGCTGAACGACAAGGGACATAACGACTTTACCTATGGGCGATTCCCGGATGGCAGGAATACCAATACCAAGGCGGACTTCTTCTTCATGAGAGCAAGCAAGGGTCGGCCCAATGGCGTGTAATTGATCATGGGCTTATTGCCATTTTTTATATCCAAATCGCTCCATTGCATCCCGGAGACGACTATATCATTTAAGGACATGTAACAGTTAACGGATCCAGAAGGAATGGATTTTTATTCATGAGGGAGCTCTTAATAATTTATGGCCTGGGTTGTATGGTTCACAGGACTTCCTGGATGCGGCAAGACCACCATTGCGAAGCGAGTTTGGGCGATATTGTCTGAAAAAGGAACGCATGCAAAAATCCTCCAGCTTGACGAGATACGAAGGACAATAACGCCCCAGCCCAGATATACAGACGAGGAGAGGGACATCGTTTACGCGAGCCTGGCTTATATGGCCAAGCTACTTGCGGAAGAGGGCGTAAACGTGATAGTCGATGCCACTGCAAACAGGCGTCGCTATCGCGACTTTGCCCGCGGCTTGATCAAGAATTTTGGGGAAGTATTTATACGGGCGCCATTAGAGGTCTGCATGGAGCGCGAAGCTAGGCGAAATGCAGAATTTTCGCCCAAGAATATCTACAAGAAGGCAGCAATAAAGAGCGCGACGGTTCCAGGAGTCAATGTAGCATATGAGGAGCCGCATTCTCCTGAGATCCAGGTCGATTCTATGCAGCAAAATCCCGAAGAAAGCGCCCAGTTTATCGCAGCAAGGATTCTGGATCTATTCGGCTCGAATAATTGAATGGATACTAATATTCGCAATGCACCGAACAACAATAGTATAAATCCTAGAAAGCTTAAAATATGGTCAAAAAGACTCCCATTCAGGAAGTGAAGATGCTTGAAGTCGAATGCTGGCTTTGTAGGATTTGATGGAACAGAGAATAAGAGAACAATTCTCGCGCTGCAGCAGGTCAAGAAGGCAGCGGGAATTGGTGGCGATCTGAATGTGCTGCTAAGGCGTCCTCACGGCCGGGCCAGATCCATCGTGGCCAAGTTCAACCGCATGTTTGGTGTAAAGGCCTTCGTCAGCGACGAGGCGGATAGGGAAAAATGGGAGAAGGCAGGGGTCAAGATAGAGGGTGGCTACGACGACTTCTTCAAGGCATCGGATTTCCTGATGGTGGGAACTCCAGGGGACGAGGAGCTGCCCTATGTGGAGGCAGGACTGGCCCACGGATGCTTTGTCTCCCTCATGGGCGGCGCTGACCGTACGGAGCTGCTCAAGGGATTGGAGGAGAGTGGGAAGGTCAAGATCAGCGATGAACTGAAAGCAGACTTTTCGCGCGAATTCTTCTTCGGTCTGGAAAATTACGAGATGTTTCTAAAGGCCAAGCCAAGGCTGGTGCAGTGCACGAGCTGCAATACCACTGGCCTGTCCCGTCTGGCTCTTGCAGCAAGGCCACTTGGTCTGGCTGCCATTCTTGGCAACATCGACCGCAGACATGGCGATCCTCATACAGTCGTCAGGGCCTCACCCAGCGCGATTCAGTTCGGAAAAGGTGCGGGCCACCAGGGCAAAGATGCTGGAACAGTATTCGAGGAAGTGAACTTCGTAATTCGTGCCAGCAAAGTTCCCACAACAGTGCCACATACCAACTTCCTGAACATGATCTTCAAGGGAGAAGTCTCTCCAGCAGAGCTGGTCGAGCAGTTTGCCAAGACCCGCGAGGTCGTCGTCATGCCCTACCAGGATGAGGGCAAGAAGCACGAATGGACGAGCGAGATTTTAGAGGCCTTTCTTTCAGGCGTCGAGCGCCCCATCAGCCCTGAGATCTTCGAGCTGATAGTATCCGATGCCATCATACCCTTCAAGCTTGGAGAGTACACAATTTTGCAGACGGTTTCCATGGTGGAGCAGATGTCCATAGCCGTGCCAAATCACGTCGAGTCCTATTTGCTCTCTTGCGGCTATCCGGCTGCGGATATTCATGCCTTCGTCGATAGGACACTGGGAATCATGCACGGCATCTGGCCGGACA
>JAAZNX010000012.1 GCA_012798025.1 Methanothrix sp.
AGGCTCTTTACCGAGTGCTGTGCTGCTGTAGCCTGGTCTTCTCGGCCTGGTCTCTTCATCAGCCTTCAGCTCTGCCGCTTGCGCTCTGTATCTGTCTGCTGCCATCAAGAAGTTATGCGTCTTGGTGGCTGCACCCTCAAGGTCGCCCACCACCTCCGTAGGATTGTCGGCATAATAAGCCGCCAACGCCTCGCAGGCTTCCGCTGCGGCTAAAAGCACGTTGCCGTCATTGTTATCCAAAAAAGCCTGTATTGCATTGTCGGTTAGGATGGGCGTAGCTTCTGTATCTCCTGCCTTCAGCCTCACCAAATCAATGAGGCTTCCAGATGGATTGTCTGCGTAGGTCATAGCATCCAAAAAATTTCAAGTGGCAGGCCTGCTTCAGGCAATCACATTTGCAGCGTAAACGCCGAGATCAGCTGCCACTTGCTTGCAATCAAAGGCCATCTCGCCCTCGATGCGGTCTGATTCCACGTTCTCCATGCGAAACTTCTTGATTCTAGCGCCGAACCTGTCAGCCCCAAAGTAGCCCTTCCAGGAGAATATGTATCCTGCCGACGGCATAAGGATGGACGGCTTCTCAGGAGCGTAGCAGAGAAGGATCTTCTTGCTGACTATGCGCTGGAAGGTTCCCGCCTTGCCCTTGGCAGCGGTGTTCACGACGCCGCGGGGAACCAGGAACTTCTCCACCCCGAAGAGCTCGGCCAGCAGATGCTCGGTGACCACACCCTTCTGGGTGTACTTGATGGTGTCCTTAATCTCGGCACTGACCTTGAGGGTGGCTAGCACATCGGGAGCACAGATCAATACATTGGGCTCATAGCCCGTGGTCGAGGCGATCAGCTCCTTCCAGTCCTCGATGTTCTTGAGGATGGTTGCTGTGCTCTGGTCCCATTGCTTGAACTCGCCAGAGCCCGGTGATCCGGAGACGCCCACCAGGTTCGTTCCCCATACGTTGGTCATGTAGTTGCTGGCCCAGATCCTCTCCCTCTTCAGGAGCATCTTCTGGGAGACGAAGAGGGTGCCATCACGATCAGCATCGATGGGCCTGTCCTGGTTCGAGCGCGTGTCATCGTCAATGTCCTTGTGGAAGGCGTATTTTCGGCATAAAAAGCTTGGAGATGTATCTACCTCATAGCTGCCGCCCGCGGATTCAGTGCCTGGAGCCCGCTCCTGGGCCTCGTCCCTCAGCCAGTCCTCTTTGCTGTAGCTCGTGAAGCGATCGCTCTTGTTGTCCACCGAGACTACAGGAAATGCCTTGTCGGCTATGAATGCGCTTTGCTTTTGGATGTATGCTGTGGAGATGTTTCCAAGCAGGCGATTGACGTGAACGTCTCCGGGCGTTGGCTGTGACATTTTTCAATCCCCTCCTATCCTAAAACGATTAGCAGCACGCCTTCGCCCTCCGCAAAGGCGGTGACACTCGAAGCCTCGATGCTTATGGTGTCGTCGGCATCGAAGACGTTGTTCCCGGTGATGGCAGTGGCATTCACCACCGCCCCCAATGTGCCGCAGCTGGCGCTTGTAAGAGACAGGACCCCGCCAGATACGTCCGTGGTGTTGATCTCCAGATTGAGTGTGGCGGCTTTGTCCGCCGTGGTCACTGGATCTGTGACCACAAAAGAGACCTTGACAATCTGGCCCGGAAAGCCTGGCGTGAACTGGGTCAGAATGTCGCCGCTGGCAACCTTGGAGAGCTTCAGAGGTATGGAGAGGATGCTCTTCTGGATAGCGCCAGAAGTGGCTCTGGAAACGACATAAACGCTGCAAATCTCACCATCTGACCCGGACTCTGCGGCCACGGCCACCACGGCATCGCTTCCTGTTGCTGGGACCAATTTCCCTGAGGCGTCTGAGGCAAGGTTCTGGCCTGCAGTGACTGAGGCTCCATAGATGGCCATGCTCTTCCCCAGGCAGCAGACAGCTCCCACCTGGCCGGATGTCGGCTTGTCTTGAAGGATGCCGAGCGCATTTTCTCCGGCACCAGAGAGGATCATCTGGCCGCTCGCATTGAGCTTGACGCAGTAGAATTGCTTTGCCGAGAGGTCGATGCCAGCTATGACACTCGTGTTGTAGATGAGTTCTTCGACGGCCATCTAAGCCCCCCCAATTGCTTTGGCTCTTTCCGACTCGTACTCTTCGTACCACTCGGGATGCTCCTCCAGGACCTTCTCGACGGCATCCTCGTATGTCATTCCCGAGGTGTCCTTTCGCACCAGCGCCTCAGCCGCCTTCTTGATCTTGTTCATTGCTGAGCCGCTGCTGACGGCCATTGCGCTCCCGATCTCCTCCCAGACGGATGACTTCTCCAGCAGAGCATCTGCAGCCTTGAGCACGCTGTAGATCTCTGCGAACTCGGCGGGATGATCTTCTCCCAGGATCTTCATGATTGGCGCATGCTTTTCGACAATCAGGCCTGGAATGTGGGGTAGCGCCTCGGCCTTTTCGATATAGGCCTTGGTGATCTCGGCATCCTTCAGCTCCTTGGCCAGGGCCTCGAAGCTCTTGGCTCTCTTCTCAGTGGCGTCGATCTTGGCCGCCATCTTCTCGATCATCACCCGGACTCCGAGGTCCATCGTCTCAAGCTGCTCTTTAGTGAAGCCGTAGCATTCGTCGTCGTCCTCTTCGTCCTTGGTCTTGTCCGTCTTCCTTTCCTCGGGCTCTTTGGGCTCAGGATATCCGCAGGCTTTGGCGAGGATTGCCAGGCTCTCGGCTGGCAGCTTGTCTTTGTACGTCTTGAGGATGCTTCCAACAGCCTCAAGAACGTCCAGAGACTCTTTATCCAGTTTGACATCGGCGAGCGCCTTTTGCAGCTCCTCGTCCGGTGTTTCCAAAATGCTTTTTAGGGTGTCTCCTTTCAAGTTCGTGTGCTCCTTAATCAGTAGGTACTCTTTTCCGTTTGCCCCGCGAGGGACGAAACTAATTTCTTCCAACAGGTCACTTATGATCAGGTCGTGTTCTTTCAATGCGAATCCCCCTTCCACCGATTGAGAACGCCCTGTAAACACCGGCCTTGATCTTGCCCCAGACCTCGTCGTCCAGGACGCGGACTAGAAGTAACCAGGAGCCAGCCTTCACCAGTTGGCCGTACATCCACTCGTCCTTTTCTGCTATCCACGACCGGACGATCTCAACCTTGACCTTCCTGGATGTGTGACGATCTCGAAACTCCCGAACGTACTCAACGAAGTTTCTGGCCATTCTGGCGATTTCCTCGCGGCTGAGAACATCGCCCTGAAGGTCAACGGTATCGGGTTCTGAAATTACGCCAAAAACGAGCCTTTTTTCCGCATCGGCTTTCAATATCGCGGCGTATCTCTGTTTTTTAAATGGACATCTCTGAATATTTATAATCTTCGGTTCCTGGCCTGGCTTCGCTGACCAGACAAGCTTTTCCTGGGCCTTCTCCCTCAGCTCCTCGACCACATCAGCGAGCTTGTGCGTGGCAGTATAGGGCTCTTGACTCTCCGGCTTGTGAATCATCCACACGCGGCCCTGCTCACCTGCAGGCGCATACTGCATCAGCAGGCGGCCCTTGAGCTTTTCGCCATGCATGAATACCTCTCGCCCATGCTGCCTGGCAAAGCTGAACTCATAGGTTCCGGCGTCGAGCTGGAAGAACTTGGAGAACTTCTGAGCCGTCGAGCCCACATTGCCAGGCCCGGAGATGAAGGGCTTTTCCTCAGCAATGGTAAGCCACTCGTGCGGCTGAGGCAGCTTGAAAGCGCCCTGCAGGCTGTCATCTGGCGGGAGGTGCAAGATCCTGGCCTGGCCCTGACCCTTGTCTCTGATATCTTCGGTAGATCCCTCGAAGATCGTAAACCCCCACAGACGGGACCTGTCGATCTCAAAGCGAAGATCGCAGTGCACCGAGTGATCGGTCTTTAAGAGCTCTTCATGAGAGAGATTTGTCTCCTCCTCGGATAGTCCCCGCCAGTGAGCTTGCAGCACGAAGCGCCCTTTTCCTGAGACGGGCACCATCTGCCACCAGGCCCTATGATATTCACGAGCCGCGATAACTGAGCGTGTATCTCCACCCTCTCCTTCATCCTGCTTGGCGATCTTCTGAACCTTGGCCATGACCTGCTTGATCTTGCGGGCTACCTCACCGGAATCACCGTGCCTGTGGACGGCTGCAGGATGAGGCATTGTGCAATCTGCCAGGCCCTCAAGGGCGACGGCTGACTGCTTTCCGAGAGCAACAATTACCCTGGGATTGATCTCGTAAAGCTTCTGCATCAAATGACCTGTCCAGGCTTCAACTTCCAGCTCTGAAGGAGCGCGAGGCTGGCCCTTTTCATAGAGGACTTGGGGGACTAGATAGAGAATGGCCACATCCTCTTTCTTCAGTCCAGCAGGCTCAAGGTAAAGCCTCTCGAATATCTCACCTGGCGGTGCGACCATTGGCTCTCTTCTCGACCGCTCGGTCTCGTTCGGACTGGCTGCCACGAAAGCAATTTGTGCACCCTCCTTTCCCCAGGCTGGAACATCCTCTTTGCCTACCTCGACTTTCAGGACGTGGCCGCGCCTTGCCAGGTCCACGGCCTGGGCTACTGTGTAGGCATCCCTGGATGAATCCGGCCCTACGACTGTCGGTTTGCCCCATGAAATGTGTACCTCGTCTTTCTTGTTGAGAATCAAAAGCTCCTCGATGCGAACGTTCAGGACATCGCCCACACTGGCCTTGTACTGAGTAACAAAAGTGCTGCCGAGAACGAGCAAGCCTGACGGGAGTACCTGCTTCTTGTCTGCGATCCTTGGAGCTTCTCTCAGGCCGCAGAGATACGAATAGCCATTTTTCTTCTCCTGCACTTCGAGGACCTGCACCTTGATCTCAAAAGTGGTCTTCCATTTGCCCCAGTCATCACTTCCGCCCGGATGATAGGGCTTCGTGAGATCCTTGACCACCAGGCCCTCAGAGGCCACCTGCGAGGCAGCCCAGCGGCCCACAATTTCCAGCTCCTTCTCAGTCTCGAACTTGCGGGCCTCGGAGAGCTTGATCTGAGGAGATTTCAGGTCATCCACCAGGGCTGCAAGAATAGTCTGCCTCTCGCCCAGCGGCCTTTGGCTGATATCCTCATCCATGTTCAGGCAGTCAAAAGCCACATAATAGGGCTCGAAAGCCGGATCTCCAGAGAGCATCTCAAGGAGCTGAGTTCGTGGAATGATCCGGCCATGATGATCTACGGCCAGCATCTCGCCATCGAGAATGAGGCTCTTGTAGCCGCTCTCTTTCACGGCCTTAACGAGATCCGGCAAGTGCGAAGCCCTGTCCTCCCCCGAATCCTCGAACCAGATCGAGACCTCGCCGTCCTTCAAGGAGATGATACACCTGAAGCCGTCAAACTTGATCTCTCCGGCGAGCTTTGCGCCCTCCTCGATCTTCTTCTTGCACCATGGCCACAGCTCCTTAGTGCTGAAAAACTCAGTTACTCCGGCCATGAGCGGCTTTTCTGGCGGGAAATGCTCGCCTGGCTCAAGAGCCTTGACAATCTGCTTTTCCAGTGACTCGCGCCGCAGGATCAAGGAATAGAGAGGTACATGATCCGAGTGTGGCCCCTGTGGATTGTTGATCCAGTGCAGCTTTTGAAGCTTATCGGGATTAAGCGCCTTCCTGAGCGGCAGCAGAATATTGTCCTTCTGCACCAGGAAGTTCTCACCAGCATCGTCTCTCCTGGCGCGGATTAGAACGTCTATGTCCCTGGGCTTCTCCTTGGAGACTGCCGAGCCCACCAGAGAGGCGAAGTCCTTTACCAGGACAACCTCAGCAGGGAGAGAATCGAGTGCCTGGGCCACGGAAAAGGCCATTCCCTTATGCCTCTGCAGGGAGGCTACGGCTTGGGCCAAGGGCTTTTTCGAGTCTATCTCCCAGCCCCTGCGCTGGAACTCCTCCAGGACAAAAGCAGCGGCATTTACAATATTCTCGACTGCCCGACCCTTCTTTGCCGCTGTACCGAACCACTGAGAGAGGCGCAGCCAGGCCAGGTGCACTTCTTCCTCCGGGGCGGCCTGGAGCCTTGGAGGCGTCATATCGGCCAGCTTCATGCTGGCACCTCTTCGTCTTGAGGCGGATGTCGCATTTCTGCGCTTTCATCTTCTTCTCTGTCCTCTTCTGCATTCTCATGATGCGTTTGCATTATGGGCCGCAGCGGCAAATCTGCCTGTGCTCGCAGGTGGTTTTCGAGTTCAACATCGGCTCTGAGGAACTCCGCTTTGTATCCGAGCTTCTGTAAGTAGGTGGCCAACTGCTCCAGATTGGGCGTCTCAACCTTGCCATGCGTGAAAAAGGGCGGCTTTTCCAGGTCATCGAACAGATCCGGGTTGAAGGCTATAAGATCCGGCACGACAGAGGCGTTCATCTCCTCGACCAGAATGTCCAAGATCGCACTGATCCCCTGGCCGAAGATCCTTGATTTTGTCTCGGCCAGATTGTAGGAACCTGTCTTTCCCTGACCAAGGAGCAATAAATCAGTTAACATGCTTACGGCCATGGCGATCTTGTAACGGTTGATGACCTGATTAGTGCCTGGAACCTCACCGCTTGCAGAAACCAGCTTCAGCTCATACTTTGGATCGCCGTTTTCGTACCGCTCCGAGGAGAGCAGTATGCCCTCGTTCTCGTCTCTTCGTATGCCGGTAATGAGCTGCATGAAATCTTCATGTGCGGCTAATGCCTCCTCGTCGCCCTCATCTGGATCTGCAATCTCCTTTGGGACGTACAGAACAGGGTATCCCGCAATCATCCGCTCTATCCCAATTGCCTCAATGTCTTCGAGATTCGAGACGATATACCAAGCGCGGTAAGTTCCCCGTAGGCCTGACTTGCCTTCAGGATTGGCCTTGGAAGATGACATCCTGAGGTGCAGGCACTTGTCTATCGGTATTCGTCTCTCCCGGAAATCGGGCGGAGGGAGCTGGATCATTGCTAAAAGGTCATCGCTTCCTTCTCGATACTCCCAATCTTGCAGTGTTTCTTGGGCTCTCGGGGCCAGCTTTCGCAGGCGCACCCGGCCATCGTTGAACTGAGACTTAAAACGCCTGTCCTTCTGATTCCAGCCTCGGCAAATCTTGTAAACCTTCTCCATCACGCACCAACCGAAGGTATACACTGTCAGAGCCTCGGAGAGTGTAGCAGGCCAGGAGACTTCCATATCGTAGAGATTGGATTCCAGAAATTCCGCAGCCTTGATATCTGCAGGACTCTTGCCGCCAGGAATCACATGCCATGGGACCTGTCTTGCTATCATCTCGATGGCAAACAGGCCGCCCGAAATGATGGCGTCATTCGTGCTCATGCGCTTGTAAATCTCAGCGCCCTTGCTGCCCTGCAAGTCTGGCAGCCATTCCTCAGCAATCCAGCCACCGAATCTATTCAAGCCAGTTCTGCCCAGTTCCGAGAGGCCAGGAAGCCTCTCTGATGTCTTGATTCTTCGTGCGTGTTTCACCTACTCCTCCGCCATTTAGACTGTCTCTTTACGACACCCGGCCTTGTGACCGAGGCCGGAGAGTAACGATTCACCAATTCAACGGCTCCACAAACTGCATCTACTACATCGTCATGCCGGAAGCCTGGAAAATTCACAAACTCAGTGATCATGTACTCAGACCAGGAAGCACCGGCTGCATAGTACAGCTTGCCGTTTGAGCCCTTGGACGAAACCAAAAGCGCACGGCTGGTTTTATCGGTTGACATGGGTACTGCATGGAAGGCCACGCCCTTCAGCCGGAAATCCCTGATCAGCTCCTGAAAGGAAGAGAGCTGGAAGCCATTGGTCTCGACGCCAACCAACGAGACCTTCTGCTTTCCGATCTCGTCCACGATGTGCTCATAGGCGTCAGGCCACTCCCAGCGCCCGCGCAAGATACTCAGGATGTAGACGTTCAGAGCCTTGTCCATGCCCACGGTCGCCATCACCGTAAAATCGGCTCTGGTCTTGGTCGATGTGGCCAGATCGCAAAAGCTGCCGATTCGCAAACTCTTTCTTGAAACCGTGAGCGGTCTTTCAGCTTCGGACTCATCTAGTATCTCAGGCATGGAATTTCCAAAAATTCAGGCCAGAACCTCGATAGGCCGAAAGAACTCGCGTCTGAAAAGGTTGCCTGACTTCACTATCGGGCTCTGCTGATACTCGCTCTCCCAGTCGTAGATGGAGGTCTCGCCCTTGATCGCATACAGAAGCTCAAGCGGATACTTCTCCGGCCAAAGAGCCTCTCCTGGCTTTCTGCCCAGAGGGTCGTTCTCCAGGGCGATTGCAGGGAGTTTCCACTGCACCCAGGGCGGCACATACTGAGTTAAATCAGCATCCACCTTACGCGCCAGGAGACGGCCTGCGAGATCGTCGGTATGCCAGCGGGTCATCATGACGATTACGACGGAATAGGGAGCCCAGGGTAGGGGATTCAGCCTGGTCCTGGCCGTGCCGGTCCACCAGTCCCAGACTCTATTTCTGTAGGTGATAGACTCGGCCTCCTCGCGGCTTTTGATAGGATCATCGATGATGAGCACATGAGAAGGCTTGCCGGTCACAGATCCCGAAGTGCCGGA
>JAAZNX010000029.1 GCA_012798025.1 Methanothrix sp.
AGGACGGTCACATCCTCCTCTTTGATCTGGTAGATCTCGCCTATGTTCTCCTTGAGGGCAAAGCACTTGCTGCAGAGAGGATAGAACTGGATATTTCCCTCGTTATTGTGCATCATCCTCTCCAGACGCAGCCGGAGCTTCCCCCTGGTATTGTGGTTCATGAAGCCGTAGAAGGCACTCTCCTGGATGCGGATGCAGCCGTAGTCCATCAAGGCCTTGGCTACTCTGTTTCTAAGGCCATTGTCACTGATGTCATAAATTATAATAGTATCCACAGGTTATACCTCTGAGATCACCATCGAGGGGTGAAGGGCTCGTAGCATGGTCGCTCGCCCCGCAGGAACGTAGCCACGGTTGAAACCTGTGAGCGGATGATATTCCGCAGGATCTGGCTCTTCTCCCGGTATGTTATGCGTTCGTCTAAGCGACCGTAAAAGGCAGAGGATGCTATCTTCAAGCCGTCCTTGGTCATGCGGCAGTCCTCCTGGAAGTGGCCGGGCAACATCGCGCGCGCCAGGCTCACAACTGTACGGTCTACCACTAGCGGCCGGAACTCCTCCATCATGTCATAGACTAGCTTCTCCTGGCCGGGCCGGTCGGCATGCAGGAAGCCTGCATAGGGATCGAGGCCAGCGTATAGTGTGGCCGCCCAGACCTCTTGCTCCAGCACGTAGTAGCCGAAGTTGAGCAGAGAGTTGATGTGGTCTTTTGCTGCTGGGTAGTCCCTCCCCGGAAAGCTCCATTCGGCGGGGATCAGCTTGGACCAGGTTTGCCAGTAGATCTCTGCGCCTGCGCCCTCTACGCCCATGATCCTATCCCGAACGTCTTCCACACAGCCTTTTATCAGGTCAAGCTGTGGGATAAGAGCCTCGATCTCGTTAGATCTCGCGCGAAATTCCTGCCACAGTTCCGCACGTTCACCTTTCCACTTCTTCGCGAATGATTTGAGGAGTGAGGCCTGATTCCTCAATTTGCCCCGGATGAAGGACTTGGCTAAGTCGGTCCCGCGGGCATCGCCGTAGGCATAGTATTGCTCGCGTCGCGTCTTCACTGTGCCGCCAAGGCTTGCTGGAATGAGCCTTGCCACAGGCTTTCCATAGTAGCTAGCGAAGACGATCTCCACACCCATTTCGTCGGCCATCTCGATGGCGTCCGAGGATACTGAGACGCCTGAGCCCAGGACCAGGATCTGCTCCACCTTGCGGGCAGGGATGAGGACATCGGGCTCATTCTTGCGGGTTATGCGGAACTGCTCGCCGGACTTGCCGAGGAAGGAGCCGCGGTCTGAGAGGGTGATGCGGGACATGGTCAGTGCCTCGTGGTATGATGCTTCCTATTATTTTTGTTAGTGATAGTTCTTTCGCATCCTAATGAGAATGGATCTAGAGGATCTGGACTGATGGCCGAGGGTAGCGGAGGGATCATAAAGGTAGGGATAGTATAGCATTATTATGAACTGGCAATAGCGGATTGTTGCCGATCCTAAAGTTCTAGCTGGTAAGCCTGTCATCAGGGGTACTCGAATGGCGGTAGAGTTTGTTCTAGACCTCCTGGCAAATGGCTGGCCCGAGGGTGAGATCTTGAAGAACTATCCAAGATTGACCCATGAGGACATTCAGGCCTGCCTTGGCTATGCTGCTGCTTTGATAAAATCCAAGAGGGGCTACCCCATCAAGGTTTTGCAGGAAGGCACCTGATGCGCTTTTTGGTAGATGAGAACGTGCCTCTGAAAGCCGTTTTACTGCTGAGGGAAAGAGGCCATGATGTGGTGTTGATCTGCGAGTCTATGTCTCAGACGGCTGACGAGAATATCCTGGAGATTGCAGAAAAGGACTAGCGCATAGTGCTCACGTTTGTCAAGGACTTCGGCGAGTTGGCTTTCAGTAGCGGCCTTCAGGTTTCGTGCGGGATAATTCTATTTCGCATTCCATTGCTATCGGTTGATTATCTTGCTACTGCTATCCTCGAAGTTGTGGAGTCAAGGTCTGATTGGGCAGGCCATTTTGCGGTGGCTGAATCGGGGCGTATTCGCATGAGGACGCTCTAGCTCCGCATCTGCTTCGCTATTCTCGCAGGGATAGGCACTTTTGGAGAACATAGGAAAAGCTTAACATATCAAAAGATGATAACCGTTTGAAAAAAGGTAAGTGCCATTAAAAAGGACATCTAGCAGTTACTTGGAAGGTAATTCGATGCCAGTATCTGCGATAGTTATCAATCGACAACCCGAGATCTGCGAGGACGTGCCGCAGCCTCTTCTGGATCTATTTCAAGACTATACATTCCAGCAAGATGGGCGGAGGCTTTACCCATTTAGGCATCAGGCCGAGACATTCAAGCTCGTGGGTCAAGAGCAAAAAGAGGTATTCCTTGTTGCAGGGACTGCATCAGGAAAGACACTGGCCATCGCCATCCCGCTCTTCTGGAAGCTGAAGCAGGGCCTGATAAGAAGGGTTCTCTTGATGTATCCTACTGTTGCCCTGCTCGAAGATCAACGCAAAGTTATGGATACACTGGCAGAGATAACGGGCTTAAAAGTCAGTCAGCTTCAGGGTGGAATGTCCAGGACCAAGCTAATCGAGGCTCTTAATAAGCCTGTCATTCTGGCCACGCCCGATGAAGTGTACTGGTTCTTCAGAAAGAACGTGAAGTACAACAGCCTGCTGATTTACGGGCTTGCCCTCGTGGACGAGTTTGTCCTGGATGAAGGGCACTTGTTCAATGGCCTGATGCTGCGCAACCTGTCGCATCTCAAGAACAGAATTCAACTCCTGGGCGAGAAGATCGGCAAGCCTTCGAGATGGCACATTCTAACGGCTACGCCAACGGAAGAGTTGCGCAGCCTGATGACAGCGGGCGCAGAAATACAAGGGCAGTCAAAATGCGGCGAAGTCGAAGTAACCTTTCTGGAGCCTGCTGGCAGCTACAGCGAGAGGCAAGAAAAATTGGCTAGAGCTGCGGAATCGTCGCTTGAGGAAGGTTCAAACAAAGTTTTGCTCGTCTTCAATTCTGCAGATCTGGCGCATCGGGCGTTCGAGGGAATTCGCGGGAGAACTAACGCAGAAATTCCGGCAGAAATGAAGCTTCGATTTGGGCGAGTTCGCTGGGATCGTTTCAAGGCCTGGTTAGAGGAGGAAACGATTGGGCCTGAGATTGCTGGAGAGATCGAGCAATGGCTGAAACGTGAAGAACAGTTCTACCTAAAGGACGTCGCCGATGGGACCAGTGCAAATGTGCCTGTGGATGAGCTTGCATCTAAATTCGCTAAGTTACTGGAAAGTCAGGCCTGGATTATCAAACGGCTGGCGTATTCGGCAGACCGGGAGAAAAATCCCAACTTATTCGCCACTATTGATGCCAGGCTAAGCGGCAAAAGCAAGCTGGCCAGGCTAATATGTGCGTCCTTTAAAGACAGCATTAAAGGCGCAACAGATTTAGAAAGCCTGAAAGGGATGCTGGACAACTGGGTCGGCGACGTTCAGAGCAGGCTGGAGGGAATTTGGTCTGAGGGCTCGCTTAACTTGACTGCTCCTGAATTTAAGGAGATATCGTCGAGCCTGATAGAAGCGGGGCTACAGCCAGAGCTGGCAAATAAGTTTACCGATTATCTCAAGTACTCTGTGGAGCTGCCGAAAGATGCGACTGACGGGCTCAGGATATCGCCCTCTGAGCTGTCCCGGCGTTACCTGGCGTTTTCGTATTTCGGCTGGCTAATTAAAGACAAAGCCAAAAGAGATGATTTGACCGGACGGGTTCTTAAAGCCCTGGAGGACGGCCGTCTGGATGCAGAGACGAAGAACATCGCCTCCTGGAAGGATACGAAGATACCCGTTATCATTTACACCGGAAAGATGTCCAGGAACGAGCGGAGAGGTCTTATTGATGCCTTCGGGAAGCTGTCCAGGGCCATCTTGGTATCAACGCCTGCAGTGGAGGTCGGCGTAGATTTCGCTGCCGATACTCTGATAACTGAACAGTGTGATGGCAACGGTTTTCTCCAGCGGTTCGGAAGGGTCGGACGCAGGATTGGCGTTAAAGGAAAGGTAATAGTGCTGATCAAAGACCTCGAGACTTACGTTGATCTTTACAATCGATACAAAGATCGCTCTGAAGGCCTGAAGATGACCAGGGAGGAATTTTCTGCCCTGATCGCCTCCCCCGAAAAAGGAATCTTCCCCTCCAAGACTTACGTCGAAGGCTCTGATTTTCTGGATGCTACCCACTGGCTGGTCAACGCCCAGATTGGAGAGATTGGCGGATGGCTCAACAGGGCCATGTTCGGTGATGAAGCTGCCGCAGAGCTGGCCTGTGAGATGCAGAGGTCAGGTCTGCCCTTTGCCTATGGCCTGAGGTCAACGATGCCCGGCGTGAGCCTTCAGGGCGGAGCGGGTGGAGGAGACCCGTTCTATATCCTGCGCAAGATCTACAACGACCGGCTTATCGCCAGCGATTCGCCTTTCGATATGGCCCAGGCCGACATGTGGCACATGGAGCTTTTATGGAAGAGATCCCAGTGGAACATAGTAGTAGATGCTGCGGCCACCCTTGAAGCCAGCCAGGCGCTATTCTGGCTGCAGGATGGGAGGTGGCATCTTCAGACAGGTTACGGAGTAGCCGCCGATTATGTCCGGCTTTTCCAGCGAGAAATAGAGCGCAACCTGTTAGGGCTTGAATCGAGCTTGAAGAAAGATCCGGATAGTGTGCTCGCAAAGCTTTCGCCCCATGCATCAAACCCCAAAGTGCGCCCGATACTGAGGTCGTGGGAAGCTCTGCCTGTTTTCTTCTCGCCTCATGCCAGGTTCGTCCTTGGGATGGGGGACGTCTATCTTCAGCGACAAGATGAAGAGGGCATTGTCGAGCCTGTGGAAGACCGGATGGGAAATCCGCTGGTCCTTCAAAATCAGATCTGGCTGGTCCTCTACGGATACAGCAGCGAGAGGGCAGAGCGGCTGCTCAGTGATGTCTCGGCGCTTGACCTGGAAGAGCTGATCTGCGATTTGCAGACTCTGGAGGTGCAGGGCAGCCGGGCCATTGGACCTGTGATCCTGGAGAAGAGTGGCGGAGCGTGCTTTGATGTTTACAGGAGGCTGGTAGAGCATGCTTGTTGATAAGTACAAAGAATCCCTGGGCAAGTCCAAAGGCCGCCAGAGCCTATACGATCACTGCCTCTCCAGCACACAGATCGCTCTGCAGGTGGCCCAAATGGCGGGCGAGAAGCCCGGCCCGAGGCTGGACCGGCTGGTCTTTGCCACATTCATTCACGATGTGGGGAAGCTCGACCCTAACTTCCAGGCCATGCTGGATGCTGTCTCAAAAGGAGAGAAGCTGCCAGCCAAGAAGGTGAAGCACGAGGCCAGCACCTTTGATTACGAGCTTCCGCAGCTCGTTTTAGGGAGCAAAGAGGAGATTGCAAAGGAGCTGCAGGAGGCTCTTGGATACAGGCTGGATCTGGCAAGCCTTGAGGGGGCGATGGAGCACATCTGGGCCTTTGCTGTGAGCCATCACGGGCTGTTTTATCTGTCCTACGAGCGGGGCAGGGATCAGGTACTGCGGCCTCTGATCCGCCGCCAGTGGACCAGCTTTTATCCGAGCGAAGAGCGGAGGATCACGCTGGTGGACCTGCTCTTCGAGTACCATCCGCTGGGAGGCCTCGTGATGATATCGGATCTGGTGGCGTCGTACTGCTATGAGAAGGGGAAGGACTACCAGGCGCTCTTTGGGGAGGCCCGGAGCCTGGGGGAGCTGGTGGAGAGGCTGATCAAGCGGGCTGACGAGGTGGAGACGGGGATGGATGCGAGGGATTACGGGCTGAGGGAGACGCTGAGGCTGGTGGGAGGAGGGCTACGATAGAATGGAAAAAATGGAGATTAAGCTAAGAACTTTAACGCCGCTTTGGACTGGCGGGGTGGATCAAACTTCCGATCGTTTGCATGAGACGGGCTTGATCGGGTCGTTACGCTGGTGGTATGAAGCGCTGGTGAGGGGCCTTGAAGGATTCGCTTGTGATTCAACAAGCGAAAATCCCGAAGTACGTTGCGCTTTTGATAGCAAGGCCTACGAAAAGGCCAAAAAGGAAGGACAAAGCAAAGATGAAGCAATTCGTGCAGGGTTGAAGACGGTTTGTCCTGTGTGTTATGTTTTCGGCTGCACAGGCTGGGCACGGTTGTTTCAGTTGCGGGCAATTGAGGTGCCGATGACCTCATTACACTTCCGCACAACGCTTAACATGAACGGAGGCTGGCTAAAACGGGTATTCGGAGGTGAAAAAGGCGACATTGAAAACTTGCAAGTGCCGTATGGGGAGTTGCATTTGCAATTTACGCCCCGGCGCTATGACGAAGAATACGCTAGAACCCAGTTCGCGCTTGCGCTGCGCATAGCGGCGGAATATGGTGGCCTCGGAGCCAGGTTGCAGCATGGCTTTGGGCAGATCGCTTATCCAAAAGGCTTAGAAGATGTAAGCATTGCGAGCGGCCATTCGCAGCTGAAAGCAAAAATCCAGCAGGGCTTTCTCCGCTCCAATGGTACACCGATTGAGACGCCCTTTGACCTGAAGAATTTTGTCAGCCTGACCTATCACGTCTCTAGTGATAAATTAAAAGATTTCAAGGAAGATCAATCACACATAGGAAGTTCAAAGAAAAAGCAGGAAATAGCTTATCTGCCATGCGTGTTCGACCTGCGTTACAAAGGCGAAGGTAAATGGGGTATGCGACAATGGCTTAAGGAAAAAAGATGGAAAGAATCGGATGATCCCAAAAATCTAGGAGAGATTGATCTCCTGCTCGGTCCGCGTTCTCAGTGGAGATCCGGAGGGAAGGAAAAGAAGATTGATGAAGAATTGCGTACCGCAAGCCGAGTCTTCTTCGGCATGCCCTATTGCAAAGACGAGAGCACTTATGTGTTGCGTGTATGGGCCTTTCTGCACCCTGAGCTGAGAGACCATTTATCAGATGTCGCTGCTCTGAAAAATCTGTGTAACGAGTATATCAAGTACGTACTTGATGTCCAGCCGGTTTCGATTGTCTTTGGCGAGCAGATTTTGAATCAAACGCAAGGAGGCTAAAAATGAACTGGGATTATTTTGCAGCGATCGACAAGGATAGCGGCGAGCTAAACTGGGAATGTGTGGATGAAATCACGGCACGCTACCATCGGCTCATAGCAGAAGGAAAGAAGAAGGATGCAGATGGGGTACGCGCCGAATGGAGTAAGAAGTTCTTTCAGATAAAACTTCCCGAACCTACAGGAGAAGTCTGGCAAATGATTGCTCATCCCAATCCAGATCTATCCATTTTGCCGCCTTTCTCCTTCTTCATCTGCTTCCGCTTCAAACTGGCCACGCCATACATCTCCAAAGACGACAATCCTTTTTACATCATTGACAATCCTATTGTTCGCGATAGGGTTTTTCGCCTGCCGATGGTGCGCTCAACGAGCTGGAAAGGTAACCTTTATTCTGCACTCTGGCAATTAGGACACGATAAGCAGAACGATGCTCAAATGCAACGGATTTTCGGTGATATCCGCGGAGAAAACGAGGAACAAAGTGGAAGAGCAGGACGATTGTTCTTCTATCCAACCTTTTTCATGAAAACCAGCCTGGAGATTATCAATCCCCACGATCGCAGGCGTCGAGTAGGCAAGAACCCTATCCTCTTTGAAAGCGTGACTGTCGGCGCTGAGGGAGAGTTCCGATTACTCTATGTGCCCTTCGACCACATAGGCTACGAAGAACCGAAAACGCGCCGACAAGTTGCAGACGATCTGAAACTAATAGCGCAAGGAGTGCAGGCTATGTTTCGCACCTACGGCTTCTCCGCCAAGCGGACGAGCGGGTACGGGACGGCGAGTGATGCTGTCGAATCCGGTCAACTGATTCACAAAATTCCGGGCGCCACCTTTTTGCAGGGCAGCGTGCTGCAAACCCAAAAGCCGGAAGACGTATTCCTCAAGTACCTGGATGAAACCGGACGCGTAAAACCTGCCTTCGCGGGTAGTGGTGAGGGCGGGCTGATGAGCAACAGTGAATACGGTGAATACAAAAAAACCGGCGCGCAGGCTGCTGGCGGCGGCAGCATCTCTGAATTCAAAAAATTCCGCGCTTGGTATGTGGCATATGGCAAGAGCTGGCAAGCCAGTTTGCAGCACAGCGCAACCTCAACCGATTACCCCGCAATTCCCTTTGAGAGCCTGAGCCAATTGGTTGAGTTGTGTCAGGACATGGAAAGCGATACCACCAACGGAGGCGCAGCATGACCACCTTGCCATCCCTCCAAGTTCTGCAATATAACCGCGACGCACTGCTGCTGGCGGAAGCCACTGGCTGGTTGCACGATTATCGTAAATGCTCTGAAGAACACTTGCAATCACAAGCGCCAGGGAGCAAAACTTCGGCCTTGCCTCGCACCGAATTAGCAAATAAGCAACCGGGCTTGAAGTGTATTTCTCTTGCGCTGCCGACTGTTCAATCACTTTCATGGACGGTCGCAGATTTGCTCGATGATAAGACTTGGAGTAAAGATACGCTGGGGAAGTTTCTCTCTCGCTGCCATAACACAGCGCACTTTGACAAACAGGAGCCCGTAGGAGGCGAGCAAAACTATCCTGGCACTCAAATCAGTTCTGCCTTTGGATTCGAGGAATCTGTCGGAACAACCCTGACAGTCAGGTTGTGGGGCTTGCCTTGGGGTAAGTTAAACACTCTTGCGTCAGATAGACAATACTTGAGGGAACAGGTCAGCACGCTATTTGCTCAAACGGTTGCTGACAGCCGCCGCCCCATCAACGAGGTGGATTTGTGGAGTTGGGGCTCCTTTGTGGGGGCGCTCTATAAATCAGCGCTGTCCGGCTGTTTGTTGACGGGAATAGTGCCCTCTGCTCCAGACTTGCGATGGCGCTTGCTCGGTATTCGTGTTGACGGTCTTGGATATATCTCGAATGTTGCCCGAGTGCCGGATTTGCTAGTCCGACAAAAGTTACTATCCGATGTCCTGGATCAAGTGCGTAAGTTGCTTGAAGTTGAATATCCCCTTGGAAGCGAAGTTTATCGCGATCAAGACGGTAGTATCTTCATCGTGCCTGATGTGCCCGATTTACTAAGAACCCCCGATGACCGGGGAACAACTCTGGAGGCACGAATCGTACAAACCTTTACAGGGAAAGCCGAGGGCGATCTCCTGCCTTTAGTGACTTTAGAGCAGGACTCCTGGTGGGGACAAGATCCAACTTGGTCGAAAATAGCACCGACTGCAACTAATGACAAATTGCCTGATATCAAGGGTATGTTAGTCAAGCCTGTTACCACGCAAGCCGATGCTCGAGTCATTGAAACATTGTGGCAAGTCAAAAAGGGCAACTTGGAACTCTGCCCCGTCTGCCGCCTACGTCCGATGAAAGAGGGCCAGGAAGCCTGCGAGACCTGCATGAACCGCCGCGGTTCGCGCGTCCGGGAATGGTTAGAAAACCCCCGGACCACCATCTGGATAGACGAAATCGCCGACCACAACGACCGCGTCGCGCTCGTCGTCGGCAAATTCGGCCTTGATGACTGGCTCTCCGGTGATTTGGTGCAGACTTTAGTAGTTAAAGCGGTTGAGAACAATCCGGGAGCTTGCGTACCGAAGAATCCATCCCCTGCGCGCCTGCGCCGCGTCTGGGAGACCTGCCAACGCTTCTGGAGCGAGACGGTGATGGGAACCATCCTGGCCGGGCAACCTTTCGGTGGCGGAGATGTCCTGCGTTGCATGCGGGTGGCCGTCGTGCCGGATGATTGCAAAGGCTGGCAGGAAAATGTCCCCTACGACGGCACCATCAACGGCAGAGCGGTGAGCCTCTTCTGGCGGGAGAGCGAAAAACGGTTCATCACCATCAGCAACCTGCAACTAGGAGTCTCCCAGGCTCGGGATGAAATCGGCTTGGTTGAGGAATGGCACGGGCGTATATGCACAGTCTCCCTCCCAGGCAAGCCCGGGCAGACGCGAACCTTCACCGTTCAACAGGTGCAGTCTCTGAATAGCGAACCGATCCAAATGTATGCCCCGTATCTTTCCCTTCTTGAATCCCCTGACCGCTTCCTGGCCCTCGTCCCCGCCGCCGAGGCGCTGGAGATCGTCGGGAAGATCAGGGACGAATACCAGAAGCAAATGGGCAAAGTGCAGAACCGCCTGCCCTTATTCCTGGGCATCGTCTTCTTCCCGCGCAAACTGCCCCTGATGGCTGTGATGGATGCGGCGCGGCGGATGCTGGCAATGGATTTGCCCGAGGAAACTTGGCAAGTGGAGCGCGTTACCCCTCAAAATACCGGCCCCAACATAGAAATTCGTCTGTCGCTCCAACACAAGCAAATAGACCTGACCATACCCGTCAAAATGGGGGACAATTCAACCGACGACTTGTGGTACCCTTATTTCTTCGTCCAACATTTCGCCGATGGGACGCCCGACAACCGTGCCCTACGGTTCCATCATGAGGGGCGCTGGCTGGTGCACGCAAAAGAGATGAAAAAGGACGACCAAGTAGCCATGACCCCCTCCCGTTTCGCCTACCTTTTCCTGGAGAGCACCGCCCGGCGCTTCCGCTTCGACCCGCAGCAAGACGTGCTGTTGTTGGACGAACTCCCCCGGCTGATGAAAATGTGGACCGCCCTGAAGAAAAGCGGCATCACCATGACCGGTCTACGCAATGTGCAGGCGCTTTTGGAAAGCAAAGGCGCTGCCTGGGGCAGGGACAGCGAGGAGTTTGAGCGCCTGACGCGCACCACGCTCCAAGAGGCCGGTCTGTTTGAACGCAAAGATAAGGACGGCAATCCCATACCCGATGTTATCACATCGCAAGATGTGATCAGTGAGCGCTTTGCGCACTGCTTGGAACTCTATCTGCATATTCTCAAACAAAAAATTGGTTAAGGAGGTTAACATGACTTATCAACCTGATGTAACCAAGTATTTCGCCCTCGCCCTTGACCCGATCCACGTCGGTACGGGCGACATGCACCTGGGGCGCGTGGACATGAGCATCGTCCGCGAGCCTGGAACGAACCTGCCAAAGATTCCGGGTACGAGCCTCGCCGGAGCATGCCGGACTTACGCGGCGATGCAGGAAGAGGGCAAATTTCCTCGCTGTGCCGGGCAGGGGCAAGCCAAAGGCAACTACGAGGGTCACTGCGGGAATTACAATTGCCCAATCTGCGTCACTTTTGGCTTCTCTAAAGGGGAAGGGGGCAGTTTCCAGGGCCTGGCCCAGTTCTCCGACGCCCGCCTGGTCTTCTTCCCTGTTCACTCTCTGGCGGGGCCGGTGTGGGTGACCTGTCCATCCGTGCTCCGTGACCTGAAGGTGGACGAAAATGAACCCGCCGACGGCCAAGTGCGCGTAGCGAGCGGCGTGAAACAGAGCGGGCGGCTCAACCTGGGCTGGCTGATGCTGGGGTTGGGCAATGCCCTTTCCCTGGATAACGACAAGTTCCCCGGCGTTCCCCCGGAGATTCTCAACCGCGCCGTGCTCGTATCCGACAAGATGTTCAGCCACATCGTCAACGACAACCTAGAGGTACGCACCTCGGTGAGCATTGACCCGCAGACCGGCGCCGCCGCCGACGGCGCGCTCTTCACCTACGAGGCGCTGCCGCGCGGCAGCGTGCTGGTCTTCGAGGTGGTGATCAGTGATCCCAAATTCTATTGTATCTCGGGCAAGGTCCCCCTCTCAGACAAGAATTGCACGCAGTCGAGCAACCAGTCGATAGAGGAACGAGGTCCGAGCAATGGAAAAAAACAGGTGAAAGAAACCGTAGAGAGCGGCCTGCGGCTGTTTAAGACCCTGGGCATCGGCGGCATGAACACCCGCGGCATGGGCCGGTTGTGCGTCCAGAAGCTGAACGCGGGAGGTGGGCAATGAACAGTCAGAATCTGGATCAACTGTGTGCGCAGTTCGGTTGGAAGATCGCCGATTCGGTCTACCAGGCCATCGGCAAGAACGCTGAAAACCACATCACCAAATCGCTGGGCGTGCTGCAGGAGGATGGCGTCTACGCCTTTTTCCTCTACCAGGAGTCACGAGGTTCGCGCGAGAAGGAGGGGGCCGAGAAGATAAAGAACTGCGCAAAAGAGCTTCTGAAGAAGGCTGACATCACCGGTTTCCAGAACGGCAACGATGTGCTTCAAGCTGTGCGGGACCACCTCGCCAACGATCTGGATCAGTTACTGCTTGCCAAGCGTCTTCTTGAACAAGCCCTAATCTACGCCCGCTATCATGCCAAAGCACTTAAGGGATGACCCATGACCTGGCAACTATTCCGTCTCACCTTTGAACTGTGTAGCCCACTTCATATTGGCTATCACAAAGTGGGCAATGTGCAGCGCACACGTTACTATGTGCCTGCGCGCAACCTTTGGGGCGCTGTTACCGAAAGGTTGACGCGAAGCGGTTTTATCGCTCCGAATGCTCCTGAGGGCAATTACCGAGAAATCGGAAAATGGATGCAGGAACATTGCGCCTTCAGCTACTTCTTCCTGTGCGATGAGAACCAACTCTTCACCCCCCGTTTCGCTGAAAAAGGCCTGCAATATGGAGAGCTGACAGCTGCAGAATTTGAGCAGTGCTATCTCGATGCTCATGTCACCACTGCTTTGGATTCGGCTACTACCAGCGCCTCTCAAGGCAGCTTGCATGAGGTTGAGTTCATCTCCCCTCACCCACTGAACGGCAAGGTTTTTTCTAGCCTCCGCCTCCAAGGATGGGTCTTCCTAGATGAGACTGCTAGCCAATTCTTTGGAACTGAGGATAAATGGAAGAAGTGGCTGGGAACGCTTCAAATCGGCGGGGAACGTCGCTACGGCTTTGGGCAGCTCAAACTCGTTGAAATGGAGTCGGATGGCCAGCTGTGTGAATTGGAGGCTCCGTGCGATGGAGATCGTCCTCAAGTCCGTCTGAAAACCGGTCAAGCCTTGTTAGCCCACGCCTTGGTAGATGGCATAAGAGCCAGAGGGTTGATTGAACCATTGGTAGGGCGACAAACACAACATAGCCAGCATTTCGGCATGGACTTAACTCAAGGAAGAATCTGTTGGGTACCTGGGTCTATACTAGAGGCTGATACCCCTATCCAGCTAAATCAAGAGGGATACTGGAAATTTGTTCCAGGAGATTGACATCTTGAAGAATGAAGAACTGATGAATTATGAAATGCCCATATCCTCCTCTGCCCTAAACTCCCTCTTGCTCGCCCTCGCCCACCGCTACGCTGCGGCCGCCCAGGAATCCCTCGGAGACAATCTCGTCTCCATCGCCCTCTACGGCTCCGTAGCCCGCGGCCAGGCTACCCCCAGCTCCGACATCGACCTCTTCGTCGTCCTCCAGGAGGCCCCAGCAGGCATGCTGAACCGGCGACGTCTGCTTCAGCCGGTGCGTGACTCTCTGACGCAGG
Organism: Methanothrix sp.; assembly: GCA_012798025.1. Taxonomy (GTDB): domain Archaea; phylum Halobacteriota; class Methanosarcinia; order Methanotrichales; family Methanotrichaceae; genus Methanothrix. The sequence continues at coordinate 13,421 of JAAZNX010000029.1, forward strand.
AGCTGGAAGAGCTTTGGGTGCAGGGCATCTATACCGACTTCATAGAGGTAATCCGCTCCCGAACCGAGGCCCAGCAGTTCCACCCCCTCTATCTGGACATATCTCAGGAGGCCATCTTGCTCTACGATCGAGATCAATTTCTGCATACTCTGCTGGAGAAGGTCAGGGAGCGCCTGCAAAGAGCTGGCGCCAAAAGCTGCTCTCCTCTGGGCGCAAATCGAGGTTCAGCGCATCCACTACGTAGGACCCATTCTGAAGCAATACGCCGACCGCTATCCAGAGCCGTTTCGAAGGCGCATCCCTCGTCTGGCCTCCATACTGCTTTCATGGCACGTAGGGGTAAAGTTTAATATGTAAAAAGAAGAACTCCGAATTGGACATAAGAAAATATGATAAGAAAAATGTTATTAATAAGGTGCAGGAGATGTTACGATATACAGGGCATCCTCTGGTTGATGTAGGTGCTGCAACTATTCTAGCATTTAGCCATAAACGCAAAATAGCTGAATTAACTGATTCTGATCTTGATGAGATGGCTGATTTTATATCAAGAGAGTATGTCATCAATCCACTGAAATCATTCTTAACTGTAGCTTTTCCAAATTCGGGTTTTACTCAACCGGCTTTTGAAAAGACTCCTGAAAAAAGACTCGATTATGCCAAACGTGTTACGAGAAGCTTTTATGAGGCCGATTCTAACAAGAATCGTTGTGTATTTACAAGAGATCCTGCTACAAACACAGCTTTAAGTGATAAAGAAGGATATCCTGCCGGAAGAGCTTTCCGGCAGCATGTACCTCTGCTATTAGGTGAGAATCAGATTAACTTCTTCCCAAATGGAGACTCCGGACTACCTATCTCTG
>JAAZNX010000040.1 GCA_012798025.1 Methanothrix sp.
AAGCAGGATCAGATGCTGGACAAGCAGGATCAGATGCTGGACAAGCAAGATCAGATGCTGGACAAGCAGGATCAGATGCTTCAGAAACAAGATATTATGGTAGAGGCGCAGAAGGAGATGGTGGAGTTGCAGCATGATCTCCTGGGTGAAGTCAAAGATTCCAGAAAAGACCTGAAAAGCTACCTTGACCAAAGGTTCGAGAAACTGGAGAGCGATGTGATTGAGATGAAGGCAGCCTTGCGGGCCAAGGGGATAATCTGACGCTGTAGCTCTTGTCTCTTGCTGTTTCTCTTCCAAGAGCATCCTCTCAGCCTTCTATTCAATGATTTTTCGAAAGCTAATCGACGCCGCGGTGAATATCAAAATATCGAAGACGATTACAGCAGTGAAGTCTGCAAAAATGTTCGTCACATTTCCACTGATCATCAAACCTCTCACTGCGTCAACTGCATAGGTCAAGGGATTGACGAAGGCTATGGATTGCAGGAAAGGAGGCATCAGAGAGATGGGGTATAGCGCATTGCTGGCGAAGAAGAGTGGCATGATCATTGCCTGTCCTATGCCCATGAAGCGCTCTCTGGTCTTCATGAGAGATGCCACAAAGATGGATAGAGCAGCGAAGCCTCCAGAGATCATGAATAACATCAAGAATGCTGCGAGGATATAGAGCGGATTTGAGATGAACTTCACGCCCAGCAGGATCGCTACAGGGAAGATTATCAAGGCCTGAACAGTGGCCCGAACGCCAGAGGCTATGGCCCGGCCGATAACTGTGGCGTACCTTGAAGACGGTGCCACCAGTAAGCGCTTTAGAATTCCAGTCTCCCTCTCCCAGACGATGGTGAGGCCGTAGAAGACTGAAACGAAGATCGTAGACTGAAGCAGCACACCTGGAGTGATATAATCGATATATGGAATGCCGCCCGTTGGAATGTCCCTCACATGGCTCATGACAGTGCCATAGACTGCCAGCCACAAGATTGGCTGGACTGCCCTGGTATAAATCTCAGTACGATCGTGCCTGAGCCTCCTCATCTCAAGCTCGATCATGGCAAACATCTCTCTCAAGGATTCAGTTGGGGCCATGGTGGTAACCTGATTGATTTCTTTGCTGACGCATTCCAGCATATTTTAAGAAGACATCGTCTAGTGTCGGATTTGTTGCTTTGACCCTTTTGAGCTTCACGCCTTCGCAATTAAGAAGCTCCATGATTGCGGGCAAGGCAACCTCTCCGTCTTCGACTGTCACATCTAAGACAGTGCCATGAACCACGGCGTCATCAACGAGATTCAGAGCTTTTATTCTATCCAAGACATTCGATCGAAATAGACGCCCCATACCAGTTTGATCGTCGGCCAGCAGGAAAGATATGATCTCGCTGTGAAGTGAGCGCTTGAGATCGCTGGCTGTGCCGAATTTGACGATCTTGCCCTTATTGATGATGGCAACCTCATCTGAGTACAGATCCGCTTCATCCATATAATGGGTATTGAAGAAGACAGTAGTGCCGTACTCTTTCTTGAACGACATCAGATTCTCCCAAACAGCCTTTCTGGCTGAAGGGTCGAGGCCTAAAGTCGGCTCGTCCAGGAATAGGATCCTTGGTTTTACAAGCAGGGCACAGGCGATCTCAAGCCTGCGAATCATGCCTCCAGAATATTTCTTGACAAGCTTGCCTTCTACCTCTTCCAATCCCATGCTCTGCAGGGCATCCTGTATGCACTTATTCCTGCTGCTGGAGGATACGCCATAGATCTTGGCGTAGATGAGCAGGTTCTCAAAACCCGTGATATCGGTCCAGACGCTCATCTCCTGGGGCACGTAGCCGATGATCTTGCGAACCTGTGCATCCTCTCGTACAACATCATGGCCGAAGGCGCGAGCCACGCCAGATGTTGGGCGAAACTGTGTGGTCAGGACCCGCATCAAGGTCGTCTTGCCAGATCCATTTGGACCGAGGAGGGCAAAGATGACACCATCTTTAACCTCCAGATCTACTCCGTCAAGGGCATTTACCCGGCCTTCATAAATCTTGGTGAGCCGATCTATTTCAAGTGCAATTTTCATGTTCACCTTCTGGAGCTTCGCATAAGTCATCACGTAAATATGTATAAAAAATCTGTGGTAAATTGTATAAAATTATTATGACTAGAACTGAAAGTGCAGAACATACGCAGAACAGGCTTGTTTTCGTACGACCCCATCCGCCGAAAACCTCTGTCGGAAGAGCGGAGGTTACCTGCAAAGCGTTCATACTCCTTACGGCGACATTACTGTGCATTTTCTGAGGGATGCACTTTGATCTCCAATCGCTGGCCAGCGGAAAATGCAGCGGTGTGGACTACTGGACAGTTTACGCACGATCCTAGGCTTGATGCACCATAGATCATATCGGCAAGCCCAAAAAAGCAAAGACGCCCATCATCTTCAAGCCGACGTAAATCATCAGGATCATGAAAATGTATCTCAGCTGCTCGGCTGGCAGGCGGTGGGCTGCCTTCACACCCAATTGAGCTGTAAGCACGCTTGTTCCGGCAAGCAGCATGAACTGGAAAAGATCGATATAGCCTAACGAGTATGCCGGAAGCCCGGACACGCCCCAGCCATTTACGATATAGGCAAAGGTACCACCGACTGCATTGAAGGCGATGGCAACTGATGAGGTTCCAATTGCCTGAAAAATATTGAATCCCATGGCGATGGTCATGACGGGAACCAAGATCACACCACCGCCAATGCCCGTCAGACCAGACACTACACCCACAGCCATCCCCCAAGGGATGTAAGGCATTATTTCCTCACTTGGTTTGGCCAGGGAAACTCCCCTGAGAAGTATCTTTTCCGCAAGTAGCATTCTCATGGCTCCTGCAATTACCACCATACCGAATATGGCTTTGAGCAGATCAGCCGGCGCATGTGCAGCTATAGTCCCACCCATGACTGCGCCCAACAGGCCTGACAGACCAAGAGCGAGCCCGGGCCTCAAAAGCACAACGCCTCTGCAGTTATGGCCGTAGCAACCACAAAGGGCAGTGGGAAGGATTACTGCCAGTGAAGTTCCGAAGGCAATCCTTGTAGCAATGGTTGGTTCTATGCCTGTTGAAGTCAGTGCCCAGATCTGCACAGGCACCATTATGAAACCTCCACCGATGCCTAGCAGGCCACAGGCAAAGCCAACGACAACGCCGGCGCCAAGCAACGCCAATATATATTGGAGATGTATGTCAAGAATCATTGTTAAGCTATTTTCAGCTCCTTATGCTTGGCCAAAATATCGTCAGCCAGCCGATCAAGTGCCTCGAAGTCCGCCTGTTTTGGATGGCCCTTTGCCACCACTGGATCGAGAAATTGCAGCTTCAGATTGGGCATGGCTTCCTTTATCTGCTCCAGCATACGGCCTCCCCAGCCAAAAGAACCGATGATTGACGCAAAATTGGCTTTTGGCCGCAGAACATTGGCCAGAATGGCAACGAAAAGCGCATTGGGATGGGCGCCGGCCAGAATGGTGGGCGTGCCTATGACAACGGTGGCAGCATCCACCAGGGCCTCAGCCAGCTCTCCCAGGTCATAGCTAGTGAGATCGAATCGCTTCACAGTGATCCCCCTGGCAATGAGGGCATCCACGAAGTAATCCGTCATGGTCCTCGTGGCACCATGCATGGAAACATAAGGCAAAATCACCTCGTTCTTAACATCGTCCGAAGACCAGTCACTGTATGCATCCAGGATGAACTTGGGCCTATTGTAAACCGGCCCATGGCTGGGAGCGATACAATCGATCTCAAGGGCCTTGATCCTGGCCAGATGTCTCTTGATGCTCTGCCTGAAGGGCATCATGATCTCGGCATAGTACCTTTTGGCGGACTCGTAGACAGTTGCCTCGTCCAGGGCGAAGAGATCGCTTGTGGCCAGATGAGAGCCCAGAAAATCGCATGAAAAGAGAACTTTTTCTTCAGGCAGATATGTGAGCATCGTATCAGGCCAGTGTACCCATGGTGCGTGGATGAATTGTAGCGTCTTGCCGCCTAAAGAAATTTTATCGCCGTCCTTTACTTCCTGGCCACTATCTTTGGGTATGAGGTCAAACTCCTCAAGCAGGCCCAGGCATCTGTCTGTAGCGGCTATCTTCGCATCGGGGTACAGTTTGACCAGCTCCTTTAGGGTTCCAGAGTGGTCTTGCTCGGCGTGCTGTGAGATGATATAATCGATCTTCTTTATTCCAAGGCCCTTGAGATTGCCGATAAGCACACCAGTCATGTTTGCATCCACAGCGTCAATCAAAGCGGTCTTTTCGCTGCCAGTGATCAAGTATGAGTTATAGCTGGTTCCCTTGGGCAAAGGAATGAGGGCGTCGAACAGCCTCCTGTCCCAATCAATTGCGCCTACCCACTGCACTCCTGGCCTGATGTTTCTGACGGAGGTCATAGTCTCTCTACCTCTAATTCAACTCTTATTTCTGACAAATATCTGCAAAGTATTTATGGATATGCAAGGCAAATTCTCCCATTTAGTTAATAATAAAAATTTAAAAAAAGTTCGAACCGATATGGTGGCGAATTGGTGCAACTCGACCGCCGGATCAACGATCATTACGCTAGCGACTCAACCACCATATCGCAATGTGAGCAAAAGTACGGATTACGTTGGCGCTGTCAGTCGCAGCCTCAGGGAGCCGTATAAAATTCAGCTATGCTAAGAACGTTATTTTTTTTATCCACCACCTTTACGATCTCCCCATCTTCCAGTCCGGGGTCAGATTTGACAACCTGCCGTGAAAATACACGACCGCCTCTGGCTACAAAAGGAACAGCAGCATCATTTACCACTACTCTCCCCATTGAAGTTCTATGATACCTCTCAACTTCGGACATATTTCATTCACCTTTTACTTCTCATCTCATTTGAGAGCCTATATCATCATGTATTCATCTTATTATGTATTAAATCTTTCGGATATAGTATTAACAATCCATTATTACTGGATGACGCTGCCAATGCCAGTTACTTTCGATCCGCATACGTTGTCCATATATCGTTCCAAAGTCCAAGGTCATAGTTAAGTCACACGAAAAGAATGATATGCACAAAAGCCGTACCATTTATATTGGATAAGTACGCAACTCAAACATTGGAGCGAACAATGGTGATTCGTGACCTGCACTTCAGTCGAAGAAACGGAGGTATTGGCACATGAAGACAGTACGGGCTCTTTTCTTTGCCTTGATAGTTTTGTTCTCTGTTGCTCCTAATGTAGCTCTTTGTGAGACTCCATCATTGGTCACAGCCGATGAGGTCATGGTCAAGATAAAGCTGGGCTTGCCTGCAGAGTACGATAACGTTATTATAAAAGGCAATTTGACGTCAGACCAGCTGGGCTTGCCTGCCAAAGAGATCCTGCGCATCCCATTTGAAGTTGAGATGCCCACAGATGAGCCAACGGCAGCCAATTCTTCGATCGTGATTAAAAATTCCACAATAGATGGTCTGGTGGACTTCAACAACACCGTGTTTCGTAAACATGTCAGCTTCGAGAATACAGTCTTCGTCGAAAATGTATCCTTCCGCCACTCTGTGTTTAATGAAGACGTATCATTTTCACAGTGTGTGTTCAATAAGACTGGAGACTTCACAGGCTCGCAGTTTAAAGGCAAGGCAAGTTTTTTGCAGACGTCTTTTGGTGGGATTGCATTCTTCGTCAGCACTCAATTTGGCAGCATCGCAGATTTCAGCCTCGCCACGTTCTGCTCAGTTGCCTCTTTCAAAGATGCAAAGTTCACTGGACCCGTTGGCTTCATGGAGGCTCAATTTTGCAACTATGCCGAGTTAGTCTCCAGCCAATATGTAGCTGATGCAACCTTTGACAGGACCTGTTTTGGTGGAGATGCCAACTTCAGTGGATCTTCATTCAGCCAGGTCGCAAAATTCAATGGAACTCAATTTAAAAACGATACATCATTCGAAGTGGCACATTTCACCGGATCAGCCCAGTTTTTGAAACCCATCTTCAATGACACGATAAAATTCAACTCCGCGCAGTTCGACAAAGAGATCTGCTTTACACAGGCTCAATTCGCGGGTCCTGCATCCTTCACAAATGCCAAATTTAACGATCTGGTCGAGTTTATGGAATGCGATTTCCTTGAAGGCTCGACCTTCAATCAATCCGATTTCCGAATCGATGCCGTCTTCAATAGCACATCGTTTCGCGGACATTCCGATTTTCTAGGAGCCAATTTCCTGGGATTTGCCGATTTCGGTGGTTCTCAGTTTGCACATGATACCGATTTTTGTAATGCAAGCTTTCTGGGTCCCGCGGACTTCAGCAGATCTACATTTAATAAAAAGATCAATTTGTATGGGACGCAGTTTAAAAAGAACGTCTATTTCGAGAGCGTCGAGGTTAATACTATCAATTTGACGAAGGCTAGATATGAATGGCTCTTCCTGCATTGGGATTCTATTGATCATCTTGAGTTCGATGATGCCACTTATCAAACGCTAATTAACAACTATAAAAGATTGAAATGGCGAAAGGATTCATACGATTGCCATTCCGCTTACCTGAGTGAAGGCCCAACAAAGGCTGCCGGGAACCGTTCATGGATCATCAATGCCTTGAAGTCTATCATCCTTAGTGGTGGTGCTTTAGGACGAAATCAGGGCTAATCCCCGCCAATTCGTTGGCGTGAGTAGTCACGTGAACTCCTCCTGCGGCCTGAAGACCGGGGATTCCCGCTTCGCCTTCTACGCTATCGCAAATTCATGCATGACTTTGCCGGAAGTTTAATCTTAAATAAAGGCGCTAATTGTGACCTATGAGGCTGGGGTTCTATGGAGCGGCTGGTGGCGTTACGGGCTCTCACACAGTAATTGACCTGGAAGGTTTTAGAATCGGCGTCGATGCAGGGCTTTTTCAGGGGAGCGAAATGGGTCAGAACAAAGCAGGCTTTGGGCATGATCCACGTTCCCTCAATGCTCTATTACTTACACACGCCCACGTCGATCACAGCGGCCGTATACCTCAATTGGTCAAAGAAGGCTTCTCAGGGCCGGTTTTATCAACTTCAGCCACATTGGACCTTTGCGAAGTTATGCTCAAGGACTCTGCCCATCTAATGCAAGAAGCATCAGATCATGAAAGCCGCCACAGGGATCAGAAACACAATCGATCAACCTCTCCGTTATACACGGAAAAGGACGTTGTGCAGGCGCTAAGACAATTCAAAACTCTCGATTACGGCAAAGAAAATTCCGTTGGAGATCTCTCTGTAAAATTTAAGGACGCAGGGCACATTTTGGGTTCAGCAATAATCGAGCTATACTTCGGCAAAAAGAAGCTGGTCTTCAGCGGAGATCTGGGTCGGCCTGGTTCGCCATTTCTTCGTGATCCAGAAAAGGTGGATGAGGCAGATTGGCTGGTGCTCGAATCGACCTACGGAGACAAGGATCATGGAAATATCGCTGAACGCAAAGAGAAGCTGTTGGCAATTATTCTTGAGACGCTGGAGAGTGGCGGAAATGTCATAATTCCATCTTTTGCTATCGGTAGAACGCAAGAGATATTATACGAGCTGAATTTCTATGCTGAAAGGGGCAAATTGAAAGATGTAAAGTGTTTCGTAGATAGTCCGATGGCGGTCTCAGCGACGGAAATCTATAGCCGACATCCAGAGTGTTTCGATGAGGAAACTCTTGGCTTACTGAGAAGTGGAGACAGCCCACTAGAGTTTCCGGGAATACGGTACACGAGATCGAGAGATGAATCTAAGGCTATAAATGATCTTAGAGAGCCCCATATAGTAATCTCAGCTGGTGGTATGTGTACAGGTGGCAGAGTTCTGCATCATTTAGTCCAGAATATTGAGCGCAAGAATTGCACCTTGCTGTTTGTAGGTTATCAGGCAGAGGGAACTTTGGGAAGAAGGCTACTTGATGGAGCAAGATCCATCAAAATAATGGACAAGCAACTGGATGTTCGAGCGAAGGTAAAATCACTGGATGCTTTCTCGGCTCATGCCGGTCGAGGCGAGATTCTGGAATGGCTTCGTGCATTTGAAAAATTTCCAGCCCAGATATTCCTGAATCATGGCGAGCTCAATGCCACTCACGCGCTTGCTGAGGCGATAAGAAGCGAATTTGATTCTGAGGTTATCATTCCCAAAGCCGGTCAGAGGTTTACGCTTCAATGAGAAGGGCGACAGGATCAATATTGATCTTATATGAAAGATATAGTTTTATCCTTAACGATGCAGTTGTTGAACAACGCAGTTGTTGATATAGGAGAAACTTTAGCTCCTCAATATAAATTGCAAAAGCCAAAGAGCATACATCGGAGGTCAGATAGGATGAATAAATTCATGATGTCGATTATCCTCATCATCTCTTTGATGTGGAATGTCTTTGCATTGGATGTAGAAAATGGTGTGGAGATGCGACCTGGAGAGGCCACTGCAGAAAAGCTGTTTAACTGGGGAATCGGTCAGCCATGGGTGGGCGGCAATCCACCGTCCACAAGCACGTCTTATTACACTTATTCTCAATATTACTCCGTTGATAAAGGATCTTCTACCAAAAAACATATCGAAGCTCCGAAGAAGCATGAGATAACGGACGAGATTCCCGCCACCGTCTACTTCAGCTATCAAATGCAAGCTATGCCCTACACGCAATATAAAACCTACTCCACATATCTAGGAGGAAACTCGCTGTGGATACAAGGTAGCACGAGCTGGACGCAGTATGCCCAAGTTCCACAAGGATCAAGTCTGTCTCTGTTGGCAACCTCTTTATCTGGAGGCAACGGATACCTATACGAGATAAATCCAAGCGGAATGCTATCCAAAAATAGCTATTATTTCTTCCCGGGAAGCAGCCAGATAGGCTTCTATGCTGATACAATTGGGCAGCATATACTGCTATTCATCATCAATGGTCAGGTAAGCAATTCAGTAGTGATAGATGTGGTCGCCTATTCGCCGCCTTATCAATATCCAACTCTGGTTCCAGCGATTCAGTCATATCCACAGGGGACAATTCTGCCAACCGATTCAACTCCAACTACAACCACTGGTGATTCCACTGCCATAATAGTCTCTCAAGGCATGAGAGGATATCAAGTATTTTTAGACGGAAATTACATAGGGACGGAGGGAGCTGGTGGGGATCCTCTAGATGGAAGGTTCACCTTCAGAGTCGCTGGCAACCAGAACCACGAAGTCAGGGTGTATGATGGTCGGTTCAACTACCCAAAGACCATGTTCTTTGAAAGAGGTGGCACTAAGATAATCAATGTCGAGCCAGGAACGGCAGTCTACATTTAATGCCTTTCCCGGCATCACGTTTTCTTTCTTGCTTCACTTCACCTCAGTGTTCTCAAAAAGATATGCTCCCAGGAACAGCATAGCACTGCAATAGACCGTAAGGACTGCGAGGTCCAGCGCTGGTGAAAAGGCGCTTGTGCCGATCAGGCTGTATCTCAAGCCATCAACGCCATAGGTTAGGGGATTAAGATAAGCCAGGTCCTTCACAACTCCAGGGAATCTATCCAGAGGAAAGAGGGCCCCTGATAGGAAGAACAACGGGAAGATGAGGAAATTCATGATCAGGCTAAAGCCAGACATGTCCTCCATCTTTGAGGCAAAGGCGAGGCCAAGACCGATGAAAGTGGCAGCTATTAGGATCATGAAGACCAGTGACATCAAGAACCCTTGAATGCTTGGCATCGCCATTCCCAGAAATATCCCTGATATTAGTATTATCACTGCCTGCAAAATTCCGGTGGTCAAGCCGCCAGCCGTGCGCCCCAGGACTATGGCGATTCTGCTAACCGGGGCCACCATTATCTCTTTTAAGAATCCGAACTCCCTGTCCCAGAGGACGGATAGGCCTGCGAAAGTGGCAGAGAAGAGCAAGGTCATGCCGATTATCCCTGGAGTCAGAAAACTGACGTAGGCCAAGCCTTGTGGAATCCCAGGAAGGCTTGCGCCATTACCAAACCCGACTCCCAGGAACGCCAGGAAGAAGAAGGGCGATGCTATCGACCCGAAGAGGCGGCTCTTCAGCCGAAAGAAACGCAGCATCTCTCGAAGCCAGATGCTGTAGATGGCGTAAAGATCCTGCTTCATCATCCATGCCTCATGTGCATCCTGGCTACCATCGAGTTGGCCGAGCCGACTGTTTCTTTGATTTTCCTTCCGGTGTACTTTAGAAAAACGTCCTCTAAAGTTGGCTCGTGAAGTCCCACTGAGGTTATTTTCGCGCAGCATCTGTTGGCGTGCTGCATGACCTCAGGAATCCTGGACTGGGCACGGTCCACCATCAGTTCGATATTACCATTGTGGGCGATGATGGACTTTATCCAGGATATAGGCCTCAAAGATTGCATGAGCGCTTCGGCACCGCTCTGAACATCCAGGCTTATGGTATCAGACCCGATCTCATCTTTGAGATTTTCGGGAGTATCCAGGGCGACGATCTTGCCGTTATCGATGATGGCAACACGGTCGCATAGACTGTCTGCTTCCTCCATGTAGTGCGTGGTAAGGATGATGGTGACACCCTTCTCTTCATTCATATTGCGTATGTACTGCCAGATGTGACGCCTGGTTTGGGCATCCAAACCAAGCGTAGGTTCATCCAGGAATAGCACATGTGGGTAGTGCATCAAACCCCGGGCGATCTCCAGCCGGCGCTGCATTCCACCTGAATAATCTTCCAATTTTTCATCGGCTTTTTCAACAAGGTCTACCAGTTCCAGGACCTCTTCCATCCTTTTCTTTCGCAATTCGCCGTCCATTCCGTACATCCTGCCGTGAAAGTCCAGGTTCTCCCGGCCCGTAAGCATGCCATCAACAGCCGGGTCCTGGAAGACGACCCCGATGGAGGATCGTACCAGGTTTCTCTCCTTGACCACGTCGTGGCCCCACACCCTGGCTTCGCCTTCTGTAGGTGTGAGCATGGTGGTAAGCATCTTGATGATGGTGCTCTTGCCGGCTCCATTGGCTCCAAGTAGGCCGAAGAGCTCGCCTTTCTTTATATTCAGACTAATCTGATTTACTGCAGTAATATTGCCGAACCTTTTTGTCAGTCCATGAATGGAGATCGCCGCATCGTTCCCATCAAGAGCTGGCTGCGCCACGTTCCCTTGCTCGACTGCACCGGTAATTTCCGTCACCTTCTCAAATCTGCAAAACGAATCTGCAATCACTGATTTCTGGCGCCCTTCATATAAACCCAACGGAAAGAGCCGCAAAGCTATATCAACAAAATATTTGGATTTGGCAAAGTTATTATATGTTGATGGTTAATACTTCTTTGGGTGAAAGAGGCAATGTTCAAATTCATAAAGAAGTTCATAAAGGCGGTTTGTATAGCAGCAATTCTCTCGGCCTTGGTAAAAAGGTTTCAACGCTATCACCATAGCAAGAAATGATTCAGCCATTTTTTACTGCCACGAACATCATCCATAACCCCACTACTATTGTAATTCCGAAGAGCACAATGCCTTGGAGCTCGAAACCTTTGGGCAACTCGTTCAGGACAACTGCTCCCATGATAACGCTGCCGGCACCTATGCATAGCACCCCCATCCTAGCCGAAAAGACATAGGTAAGGAAGCCCAGAGCGATGAGGGCCGCTGCCAGAAGCAGCGGAAGGGAGGACAGCGGGATAGATATAATCATAAAGTTGTTCCTGCTACTGTGTACTTATAGCTTATTGATTTATCGTTATTGGTCAAGGGGTAGAAATATTTACCCCTTGGTAAAAGATGTGCGGCCATGAAGCATGCGATTACAATTATTATGGCTCTTGCATCTGTATGCATTATGCTGGCGTCGGCGGATTATACCGCAGAGTACTGGTCTGGCCAGGCTGATCAGTTCTTCCTAAATGGAAGCTACGAAGAAGCAGCGGCCAGCTATGACAAAGCTCTGGAACTGGATCCCAGCAACATCGTATTTTGGAATAACAAAGGGTCTGCCCTTGTCAATTTGGGAAGGTTCGAGGATGCAATCGCCTGTTTTGACAAAGCACTTGTGATCAATTCCACAAATGTCCAGAGCCTGAACCTGAAAGCTCTAGTGCTCTCGCAGGGTCTGGGGAGATACGCTGAGGCCATTGCAATCCTTGACAAGGCCTTGCAGATCGATCCAATGTCTTTTGATGTCTTGACAACAAAAGGCATGGCTCTGGCCAATGACGGCAAGCTAGATGAAGCCCTTGTTTGTTTCGAAAAGGTCACCAAGATAAACCCGCTGGACCCCAAGGGATGGAACAATAAAGGAGTTGTCTTGCGAGATATGGGCAGATATGAGGAATCAATTACCTGCTTCAATAAAGCCATTGAGTTGAACCCATCCTACGAAGTTGCAATGCAAAACAGAGAGTATGCGCTCCAGGACATCAATCGGAACTCCGACGAGAATTCCGTTCACTCAATGTCGCACATATTGTGAGATGTCCAGAATAATTTTTTGGCAGGCAACAACTTAAAATGCAAGTACGACGATCACCGATAAGGAGGTGGTTGTAAAGTGAAGGTAAGGCAGATCTGTCTTGTGATTATAATTTTGGCCACAATATACTTCGGGCTTGCAGAGATGCCCCTGGGCTTTACTGCTGCTATGAATAAAGACGGCCAAAGGGATACGCTTTTCGTCAGAAACTATGAAACTGGCGCGTCTATGACAGAATTGTATACCGATGCTGAGAAGTTGAACAGGAACACGCTTGTCACCACTAGATCATATGGAGACTCTCCTGACAGCGCAGCCTCTGGGGGCAGCCTGGAGGCCAGCATAAAATCTCAGGTTATAGGCAAAGCGCATATCGCATGGCAGTCCGTCACCCCCGGCACCACCGTCAATGGTCGTCATCCGCTCATTGGTCGAAGCGTCGAGGACCTCACTGGCGTGTTCTCAATCGAGAAGTTCATCGAGCTGTGGTCTGGCAGCCAGCCTGGAGAGATAAGCGTAGATTGGTTGCCGTGCTCGTAAACGGCCATCCCTTACACGCTGGCCAATTCGAGGCCCTGGGAACTGGGCCAATGCGAGATGCGAAGCATTATTATGTTTTTCGATAGATGCCTGAGTGTGACTTCTGACGGCTATCTTGCCAGGCTGAAGAGCTTTAGTCATAATGCTAGACAGTATCTGTTATTCGTTTTTCTGACGACGCTAAACCAGGGAATTTATGGCGTGATCTTTAACCTGTATATTTTAAGTTTGGGCTTCAGAGAGGATTTTTTAGGTCTTATACTATCACTTTCGTCTGCATCTATCGGACTTTTCGCAATACCTGCCGCGCTCATATGCGATCGCTTGGGCAGGAAAAACACATTATTGCTCTCATCGGTGCTTTACACACTCTCTCTTATTTTTTTATATAATACTACTTCGCGAGAGCTACTGGCCATCTCAAGCATTGCATATGGTGTGGCGCTGGCACTGAGCCTTGTCACAGGAGGGACATTTTTAGTTGAGAACTCCACGGCTTATGAGAGGATGCACCTTTTTTCCATGTATTATATTATCTATACAGTCTCGATACTATCTGGGAATATGGTTGGCGGCTTTTTCCCTGGCATGCTGGCTGACATGCTGTCGTTTGATCCTGGAGGAGCCATGTCCTATCGTTTGACGTTGTATGTATCATTGGCCGCAACGATCATCTCATTGCTTCCGCTGTCATACATAAAGGAGAAAGGCTCCCCGAAGAATGCAAACATGAGCCATCTCAAGGTCTACAAATCCATATTCCAATCGAAGACTGCTTGCCAGATGATATTTATTTACTGTCTATATGGAATCGGATGGGGCGTCTCACTTCCGTATTTCAATGTATACTTCGACACCATACTTGGAGCGGGCACAAGCGAGATAGGCATTATATTTTCGGCGTCGCAACTGACCATGGTGATAGGATACTTTTTAGTGCCCATGCTAACCGAGGAGTTGGGGAAAATCAGGCTGGCATCCATTGTGCAGGTTTTATCCATACCATTTCTTCTGATGTTCACCTTCACTTCAAGCGTTCTGGTCGCAGCATTAGGCTATGTCATGCGCTGGCTGCTGATGAACATGGCCAATCCGGTCTTGAACAGTTTTAAGCTGGAGATAGTAAGCAACGAGCAAAGGTCGATCATGAACAGCCTGACTTGGATGGCGTGCTACACGTTTGTTGGGATCGGCACATACGCGGGAGGGCTATTGATGTCCAGAGGGCAAAGTACCATGCCGTTCTTGATCACAAGCGCATTTTACGGGGTAACTGCGATCCTGTATTATGCATACTTCAACGAGGTCGAAAGAAGACAAAACACATGATGTAGCCGGAACTCATCCCCAGAACCGCTTGGTCCTGGCATACTCCCTCTCCGCCTTCAGTATATCCCTGTAAAACTCCAGCTCATTGCTCCGCATTTTGCCCACCACGCGCGCCGCTGTCTCAGGCCCAAGGCCCCGGCTCGCAAGCGCGATGGCTGCCGTCTTTCCGTAGCTCAGGACGAGGTTTGCATTGCGAAAGACCCTCTTCGCTCTGCGCCGATCCTCTGCCGTCTTCTTCTTCTCAGGCTTCTTGACCACATTTATCTCCTCTTCCTCCCAGGGCTTCAGCGCGGCCACCATGCGAGAGCCGCAGAGAGGGCACTCTGGCTTATCGGGCAGGCGCTCGACGACCCGCATGGACTTCCATCTCTTGCAATTCACGCAAAACAGCAAAACCCTGTCGTTCATGATCCTGTTCTTTAAAAGATCGATGACCGCTGCGTCGGCATGCTCAGGCGACGTGACATCCCTTCCTCCACCCCTGCCGCAGGTTCCAATGGGGCTGATGCTGCTTGTGGCGACCCATATCGAACGGTCGCGGATCTTTTCCAGGACGCCTCTCGCCCGCGGGAGGTCCAGGCGATCGTGGTAGATCTCTCGCAGAGCCTCGCGGTACATTGGTGTGCCCTCGAAGACCGCCAGGAGCTTGTTCATGCTCACCCTCTGGTAGTCCACGTCGCGCGATAAGGCCCCGAACTTTCGGGCCACATGAACCATCTTCCAGCGCAATAGCGTGGTGTTCTTCAGCGTCATCTCGAGTATCGGCTCAACATATTCGGGGTTCATCTCTTCAATCAATTTCGCGATCTCCTCGGCCAAGAGGACTTTGGGCAGCGTCAGCTCAATTCGATAGGGATCGATCTGCATTGCAACGCTGCTCCCAAATCTGGCAGACAGAATGGAGGTGAGAGCGCGGCCTATTGTGTCGTTTGTCTTGTGGCCGAAGCAGCAGTTGATGATGGCCCCTTCCTCACCGCTCTCCACTATC
>JAAZNX010000087.1 GCA_012798025.1 Methanothrix sp.
CGATCGCGGATCCATTGGGCGATCTTTTCTGCAGTAGGGTTCGGCAGAAGATCGTTGAGGCAGCGGTGATCTAGATCCTGCAAAGCTGCTGAAAGAATCTTTTTCATGTGGTAGAAGTCCATGACGAAACCGTCTTCTCCAACCTCGCCCTCCACAACCACCTCCACCTGATATGTGTGGCCATGCAAGTTGGCACATTTGCCAATGTAACCGGGCAGGCTGTGCGCAGCATCAAACTCTGCAACCAGGCCTAGCTTCATCCTTGAGTTCCTCTCCGAACGCCATTCATCAAATGAAGATACAGGATCCTTATTAATAGCCTTTCGCCACCACATGAGCTTTTTAGCCCTCCACTGCGAGATCTGGAGGCGCCCCGGCCAGGGCGACAAGCGCCTTTGCTTCCATAAAATGCAGCTTTGCAGGCACGACGATGATGTGCAGCGGTCCTCCAAAGTCGCAATTTTTTAATCTGACGAGAAGATCTGCCTTTACAGCTGCATCCTCTGATCCTGCACGAGCAATGCCAATGGCCAGGCATCCGTCCAGGATTTGCTCCCTTGCATTGGCCTGCATCTCCAGGAGCAGTGCTGCACCTTCATTCACGGTCATGTATCGCTCTTTTGGAGCGCTCTGAATGTCCAGGAAGAGCATTGTGTGCAAATTTCTGTCAAGATTCTCCTTCAAGACCAGATAAGGTGTCTCTGGGATGATGCGCTTGCCCCTTGAGGTGTATGGAAAGGGGATGGTTGTAGATCTGCCGAAGCGGTAGTTCTGCAAGCCGCACAGGCCCTGCACTGCTGTGACGATGGAGGCTGAATGAATCACCCGGGTCATGATGCCCAACTCTGCAGCTCTGAGCCGCAGGTCCAGGTGTGTGGTGGAGACCATGGCATCGCCTCCCACCAGAAATGCTACATCGTCATCCCTGGCTTCCTCAAGCCATGCTGGATCATCCTCCACGTCGGAGCGTCCCAGGAGATGGATCTTCCTGCCGTAAAAGGCCTCCATCCTCTCCACAGAGGTGCCCATCAGCCGGGAGGTGTAAAACTCAGCATAAACCTTGTCTGCAGCACGTACTGCCTCCAGGCCTTTGACTGATATGTCTTTCTCATCATAGAGACCGAGGCCGATGAAGATGAGCATGAGTCCTCCTCGCGTTCAGCATTTAAAAACGCTCCTTTCGGTAGATCTATATTCCAAATCGTCCAAAAGGAGAGCATGATCGGTAGGGCAACTCAGGTGGTGGATTGCCGGGAGAGCATGGGGCTTGCCAAAGGCGGTGGCCTGGCTCAGAGAGGGACGCTCTCCGAGGCTACGAAGCCAGATGTCATCGCTATAGCCATGTCTCCAGGAAGGCGTCACATTACCAAACCCGTCTGCGAGATTACTTATGGTCTGCGTCGGGAGGGCATCCAGACCAGTGTGCTGGTCTTGGAGGCAGGAACGGGAGTGCCAGAGAGCTTTCCCCAGGCGTCGCGAGGCTACGGCCCTACGTTTGGGTTGAACGAAAGAGAGATAGAGCAGATCGCGCGCCACAAGATCGCTGTCCTCCATCTGGGCAATGTGCGCTCTCATGTCATCCACAAGACCAAGGAGGTTCTGTCGCAGGTGAGAATTCCAGCAGTTGTAGTGGCCCAATGCCCCATGGACATGGAGGACTTCGCGCGCGAGGGCATAAAAACCAGAACTGTCAAGCCACCTCACCAAAAGACTCAAACCAAGGGGGAGGTAGTGGACATAGTCACGGGCGTCACCCGCGGTGCAACCTGTACCCGCGTAAAGCTCAACACACTGGCCAAGGCCTTAAACAAGCACCTTGCGGAGATCTACGATCGCGAGGCACAGGAGGCCATGCAGGCCACAAAAAAGAAGAAGAAATAGTCATGAAGTATGTAGTTTTATTGGGCGATGGCATGGCCGATCGGCCCCTGGATGCCCTGGATGGCCGCACGCCCCTGCAGGCAGCGAAGATCCCAAATATGAACTGGGTGGCGAAGGAAGGAAGAAATGGGCTGGCTTTGACGGTTCCAGAGGGATTTTCTCCAGGAAGCGATGTGGCCAACCTCTCTGTTATGGGCTACGAGCCGAGGAAATACTACACTGGACGTGCGCCCCTGGAGGCGGCAGCCATGGGCGTGCACCTCGATAAAGCCGACATAGCTTTTCGCTGCAACTTCGTCACAGTACAAGACGGCATAATGGTGGACTACAGCGCAGGGCACATCACCTCTGAGGAGGGAAGCGAGCTTGTACGAGCGCTGAAGCCTTTGATGCCCGGAGAGAGACTGTATGCCGGAGTTAGCTACCGCAATCTTCTGGTATTAAAAGCTGGAGAAAAAGCCGTCTGCACGCCCCCTCACGACATCAGCGACCAGCCCATCGACGGCCACATGCCAAGAGGCAAAGACTCAAAGCTGCTCATCGATCTTATGGAGAGCGCAAAGCCGCTCCTGGCCAACCATCCAGTTAACCTGAAGCGCGTGGCTGAAGGCAAGAAGCCAGCAAACATGATCTGGCTGTGGGGGCAGGGACCTGCACCTGTTATGCCCGCATTTAAAAAGAAGTACGGCCTGCAGGGTGCAATGATATCAGCCGTGGACCTGCTCAAAGGCATTGGAGCCTATGCACAGCTAAAAGTCATAAGCGTTCCAGGCGCGACAGGTACCATAAGCACCAATTACGAAGGAAAGGTACAGGCGGCCCTGCAAGCTCTCAAGACGCTGAACTTCGTCTACCTGCATGTCGAGGCCCCTGACGAGGCATCTCATGAGGGAGAACTGGATGAGAAGATCAGGGCAATTGAACTATTCGATCAACTCATCGTAGGCCCAGTGATCGAGGGGCTGCGCCACAGCGACGAGGACTGGCGCGTGCTTCTCCTGCCGGACCACGCTACGCCCATCTCAATCAAGACGCACAGTCGCGATCCAGTGCCCTTTGCCATGGTTGGAAAGGGAATTGCACCCGACAGCGTGAACAGATTTGATGAGGTGGAGGCAAGGCGAGGAGGCTTCGGGCTGGTAGACGCGACAGGCCTCATAGGGATGATGAGGGACTGAGCCATCCTGGCAGCACCGCTATGCAGCCTTCGCCCAGGCTCGCAACACCTCTGCAACAGACCACGCCTGGGAGATGCAACCTCCGGGCCGATGTGGCAGATCGCCATCGAAGACTTCTGGAATTGTATTCACGCCGCCCGCGTCAAGCTCCAATAGCGGCTGCAGGAGCGATCTTGCAAGCCTTCGACTCTCATTTGAATGATCGTTCACGCTTAGAAGAGCATCGACATACGGGCCCATAAGCCAGGGCCATACAGTGCCCTGGTGGTAGGCACTGTCTCTTTGCCAGGGGCCACCTTCATATCTGCCGATGTAACGCGGATCGCGCGGGGAGAGCGTCCTTGGGCCGAACGGCGTGAGCAGTTCTCTGGTTACGACCTCCAAGATGCTTTTTCTCTTGATCGTTGGCAGAAGATCTGGAACGGCCGCAGCAATTATCTGGTTGGGCCTGATTGAAGCATCCTCAGGATCGATCACATCGAACAGACATCCAGTCTCGCTGTTCCAGAACCCTTGATAGCTCAGCTTCGCATCATTTGCCAGCGCGCACTCCCACTCACATGGTTCGCCCAATGCCTCTGCCAATGCTTCCATCTTCCTCAATCCAAAATACCAGAGTGCATTTATCTCGCAGCATTTCCCAGCTCTGGAAGTGACCGGCCTTCCGCTCACGCGTGCGTCCATCCAAGTGAGCGCAGGACCGGAACGAATGAGGCCGTCTTTATCCATTCCAAAGTCCTCTCCAGCGGATGAGTAGCGTCTCAAAACTTCCTGGAGTTTTGGCCAAAGAAGGCGAACTAGCGATATGTCATGGGATTGATCGTAGTAGGCGTAAACTGCCTGGATGAACCAGAGGGACGCGTCTGCTGTGTTGTAGGACTTGGCTCCCAAATCGTTTGGCAACACGCCGTTTTTCATGGCGCAAGCGAATGATTTTAAAACAGCCGCTGCATCCTCAAAGCGTTGCGAGATGAGCAGCAGGCCAGGCAACGAGATCATGGCATCCCTGCCCCAGTCATCGAACCAGTGATATCCTGCGATGATGCTCTTCTTCCCGTCTCTTTGCACCAGAAAAGAGTCTGCTGCCTGAGCGAGCCTTCGGACTGGAGCTCTCAGTGCCCCCAGGCGAGCTGTCTCCTTCTCGACCTCCTCCTCCACATCAGGCATCGAGCTTCTCGATGTAGACGCGACGATGGCGAAATCAGCATCTCCTGCCAGTTCCAGCTCAAAGCTGCCCGGACAGAGCAGATTTTCCCGCCAGGCCAGTCCTCTGCGGCGCTCTTCTTCGTACTCGAAGTTATAGTAAACAGTCTCCTGCGGGATGTATCTTGCTCTATCCGAAATCAGCACCAGCTTGCAGCTTGATTTAAGCCTGGTCCCTCTGGCCTGAGGCTCCTGGCGAATCTGCGGCAGATCGGATGCAGCATGGAAGCTGCGAGAGTGGACCAGAGGAAATATTCGCATCGATCCCTGTCCGTTGCTGATCCTGTATCCGATGATCGTTGTATTCTCGCCATGGATCATGAAAATTGTCTTTTCGATTCTGACAGTTCCAAGAGAGTAGATGAACTTGGGAAATGGATCGATCCTGAACTCTCGAAGATGCAAAAAGCCCTGCGGGTGAATCACGCCTGGATACTGGTGATTGGCCAGGGACACGCCATTGACCTCTTCGTCAAGGGTTGAGAGCAGAAGCCATCGGTTCGTTGGCGGCTTTAGGGCGGCCACGAGAAGGCCGTGGTAGGAGCGAGTGTTGCTACCGATAGCTGTTGCTGATGCATAGCCACCAAGGCCATTGGAGGCCAGCCATTCGCGTGCTGCGCCATCTTCATAGCTGCGGGGCGTGAGAGCGTAAATTGTTGGCGTCATCTGTTCCTCTTCAGTGCTTCATGCACAGTCTTCAAGAGCCTCTTTCTCAGCCTCTCGCCTTTGCTATCTTTGTGGCTCTCCAGCTTCTCGGCCAGGGTGTCATCGCCCAAGCTCGTCCTGGCCCACATGGCCAGGTCTCCCCTCTCATTATGATATTCCAGAGAGGCAATATCGACCTTTTCAAGGACATCTTCTAAGCCAGACAGGCTCCATGCGACATGTCCTGTGAATTCATCAATGCCCGTGGCAAACCTGAAAAGAGAATCCGCCAGCATCGTCCTCTTCTTGAGCCTGTAATGCAGATCGCACAAGACGCTGAAGTATGTCACTGATGCATCATATGGAAGGCCGTATGGACTGAAGTAGCTGTGCACCTCGCCTGGGCCTCCTCCATGTGTGAATATGTAATAGAGATGATCGGAAAGCCCCAGAGTTCTCCAGATCTCTAAAAGATCCACATCCCTGCTCTCCTTGGCCGGAGCCTCAAGCCACTTCTGGTAGATGAAGCATGCATGCTGCAAAGCGTTGCCCAGCCAGCAGCTTGTATCCCTTTCGAGATCCGCCCAGGAGACATACTTTTCAACAGTCAGCTCTTTTTCGGGCGCAACGTCCCTGGCAATCTCGCCAGGTGTTGCGAATCTGAGGCCCTCATGCTGGATGACTTCCCGAGGCAGATGGCGAAGGAACTCGAATATTCCTGTATCCTCCCATTGATGTTCGCCGAAAGTCTCGTAGTCGCAGAATATGTTTATGCATCTTCCGGGTGTGCTCGCCAGCCAGCATGCATATTTGTCGGCTGTCAGGGGATACTCTGCCCAGTTGCGAGAGGAGAAACGAAAGCCAATATCGTCTGTGAGCTGAAAATTTCTCAGAAGAAGGGCTAGATCAGTTCCTTTGGGCCTGTAAACATAATTGGGATCGGCGATCACGCCCTCTGTGAATATGGCCTTGTAGCCCATGTCGTCGACCATTTTCGCAATCTGATCGTTATAGATCAATTCCGTATTCTCGAACGTGGTCGGTCGCAGGCCGAAAGAGTCCCATATGATCTCTCTGTGCATTTTTACTTGTTCGTAAAACTCCTGCTTCTCCTCGTAAAGGCTGGCTAGAGAATGGTAGTATGTCTGCTCCAGCAACTCGACAAAGCCCGTCTCAACCAGCTTAACAAAGGAGTCGAGAACAGCGGGCCGATATCTGCGACATTGCTCCAGGAAAATGCCCGAAAAGCTGTACGCTACCTTGAAAGGCTTATCTGATCCTTCTAGATCTTGAATGCTCTTCAAAATGACGTCATTGGCCGGAAGATAGCATTTATCTGAGACACGCTCGAAGATCCTCCTGTTCTCGGCATCGTCAAAATAGAAGTCCCAAAGATCGGGCACGACCTCCTTTAAAATAGATCTCCCCCAGAAAAAATTTTTTTTCAATCGAAGAGGCTGATGCACCTCGAAGCAGAAGGACAGTTCAGTCATATCAGTTAGTCGGCTTGCAAAATATTTACATCCTTCGCGCAGATAGCCTCTCACGCTGCCATGAGCCATCCTTACACCGAAAGAACTATTACCTAAGTTTAGGAAATTAATGGAGAGTTAGCGTTGCTAATCGAGCGCAGAGATGGGATGGAGAGGTTCTATGGTGGCGCAAGGACAGAGCAGCAAATTTCCCAGGGTGAAGTCCGGCATACCTGGATATGATGAATTGATTGATGGAGGATTTCATATAGGAACAGTAAACACTGTCACCGGCTCATCTGGTACGGGCAAGACCGTGTTCGCCAGCCAGTTCATCCATCATGGCATCAAAATAGGAGAGAAGGGTATGATCATCACGCCATCTGAGAGTTCAGAATACCTGAAGCGAGAGATGATGTCCTCTTTTGGCTGGGACTTCTCAGGGCTTGAAAAAAAGGGAAGTCTTTGCATAGTAGATGTCACCGACCCGGTGCTTCGATTGCAAAAGAGCATCGATGTCGATCCCGTGGAATTTCTCATAAATTTCAGGAAACTGGTGGAGAGAAAGCTGGATGAGGTAAAGCCAAGCCGGCTTTTCATAGATGACCTGACAGCATTTTTCATGGCAGTTGAGGCGCCCTTCAAGATCAGGTCGCTAACTGACGATCTATTTGGGACGATTCGATCCAGCAAAGTTACATCTGTAGTGACAATTGGAACTGCTTTTGGCATGAACCAGTTCCTGGAGTACGGCGCAGATTCCGCTACCATGCTCAACAGGGAGAGGATAGGCAACACGCTCATAAGATCGATATACGTCATGAAGATGCGCGGGTCAAAGATAGCCAACAGCATAAGGGTCCTGGATATATCCGACGATGGGATGGCAGTGTCCTCTCTGTCGCCCTATCCCTGAGGTTAAAATGATCGAAAGGTGGATCGCTCTGGCAGGTGAGGAAGGTGGGCCCGTCTCAAATAAAATGGGTGGCATATGGGATGTCGTGGATGCCGAAGCCGTAACACTGGCAAAGCTTGCATCTCAGGGTGTTATTGAGCGCGGCCTGAAAATTTTGGTTTTGGGACCCAACTATCCAACTTCCGGATCGGATTGGAACACAGGCAAGAACAGGGTCTCGAAGCTATCGGGATTTGATAAGCTTGAGATGGGCCCTGAGCTTGATCGCGTCATAGTTGCTTTGAGCGCAGCAGGCATCGAGACCCTCACCGGTCAGAGGACCATTGGAGGCGTTCCGATCGGATACATCCTATTCAACACAAGCTATTATCAGTCTCGCATGGTGCGCTGGAAGGACCAGGAGATGACTCTCAACAACGCAATCAAGACTGAGGCCTTCGATCTTATGGGCCTGGACTCCATGAATTTTGAGAGGGCTCACTATGGCGCGGAGTACAACCACTACTTGAACCTGTCATATGCAGTCTCCGAGCTTGTGCGCGGCCTCTCAATGGCCCAGGACAAGACGGCTACGAAGTACGAGGACAAGGCGATCTCGGAGTTTGCCAAATCGGTGATGCCGAAGTTGAGGGTATCTTTGCACTGTCATGAGTTTGGGGTATTTTATGCTGTGGCCAGGCTGAAAAAGCTGGGCATTCCCGTGAGAACTGTGTGCACCCTTCATGCCACTGTTCCGGGTAGGACCGCAGGCTTCCGAACACTGCAAAAAGTCGTTCAAAACGACTCCCGAATGGAACCCGGAACGCCCTTGGGCTTTGCAGCCCTGGAGGCGCTGGCTCGCTATGCAGACGTCGTAACCTTCGTGGGCGATTCGACCATGAAGGAGGCGATGCTCTTTTATCGCCTGAAGGGCATAGTCATCCGGAATGGAATCGATGTAGACGTCGAAGATATCGACTGGGACAAGAAGGATAGCTGCCGGGCCAAGATTCAGAAGTTCTTGGCCGACAATCTCTACAAGTTCTGCGATGGTCAGTGCGTGAATCCGGAAAGCATAATTCCCATCTTCACCATCTCTCGTATAGAGATTGAGAACAAAGGCTATCCTCAGCTCCTCGACGCCCTTGTGCTTCAGGATCATTTGCTCAAACATCGGCTGATGGGCCAGCGCCGTGCCGAGGACACGAGGGTTGTATGCTTCCTGATAGCTGCACACGGACCGAAAAACAAGGAGAAGCTTCCCCCTGGATTTCCCATAAATCTGACGCCTGAGGTACTTGTAGGCGATGAGATCCGTCTGGAGAACATGATCAAGGAGAGGAACCTGGACGAAAAGGAGCTGATCTCAGGCAAGAGGCTTGTGGCCGCGATGCTTTATCCTCAGTGGGTTGGACCGGATGACGGCGGCCTGGGCATGCGAAGTGACGAGATCATGGCAGGATGCGTCGCTGGTGTCTTCCCTTCGCAGTATGAGCCCTTCCTGCTCACAGCTCTTGAAGCTGGCAAAGAGGGCACTCCCAGCATAGTCAGCCGGTCTGCTGGCTACAGCGATGCTCTGAAGAAGATCAAGCGCCGTGTGCCGGGCCTTGGCGGTGTGGTGATAGTAGACAATGTGGAGGCCCAGCATCAGGAGACAGTCCTGGACTATGCTCTGGCCATGGATTACTTCACATGGACCTATCTGGAGGACCAGGTCAAGTACCGACTGCTCTGCGAAGAATCATTCTCCCTGGCCAAGCAATTCAGTTGGAAGGAACCAGTTCTGGAGTATTACAGGAATTTGGTGGTATGATCTTCAATTAATATGGGGCTCAAATGAGAATAGCATATTTTAGCATCGAGTTTCCACCCAGGATCTTTGGTGGCCTTGGGGTTTACGTAGATGAGATCTCCAAAGAGATGACATCTTTTGGAGAACGGGTCACGGTCTTCACCCTCGGGAGTGAAGAGCTCAAGAGGCATGAGGTGATGAACGGTGTGGAGGTATTCAGGGAGATCCCGATTCCGATCAGAGACGGACTGGAGATATTCCTCTCATGCGATAGCCTGTCATGGGGCAAGGGCCTGGACTTTCTTCTGGACCTTTTCAGCCTAAATCAGCTTGCTGCATCCAGGTTCATGGAGACTGGACCATTCGATCTTTGCGTAGCCCATGACTGGCTCGGCCTACCGGGAGCCATGGCGATCAAGAGAAAAGGAGTTCCAGCCATCTACCACGTCCATGGCCTTGAGGTGGGGCGGTCTGAAAACCCCAACTGGCAGATCGTAGCTTTGGAAAAGAAAGGGGCAGAGGTGGTAGACAAGCTCATAACAGTATCCCATGCAATGAAGGGACAGCTCATGGGCCTTGGAGTCCCAGAAGAAAAGATAGGCGTTTGCTACCATGGTGTTGATGTCGAATTTTTCGACCCTGTTCGGGTCGATCCGGAACGTCTGGAGGCTCTGAGAAAAAAATACGGCTTCACAAAAGATGATACTATTGTGCTCTTCATGGGTCGGCTGGAGCCCGTCAAGGGCATAGTGCAGCTATTCTCTGCCATCTCGAGGATCAGGGCAGAGAACCATAAGGTGAAGCTCCTGGCGGTAGGGAAGGGCAGCTTGGAATGCTGGGCAAGTGAAGAGGCGAAGCGGCTTGGAGGCATCACTCTGGTCACTGAGTTTCTTGACGCAGAGGATAAGATGTACCATTACGCCCTTGCTGATCTTTGTGTTTTCCCCAGCATCTACGAGCCCTTCGGCATTGTGGCCCTTGAGGCGGCCGCCATGGGCCGAGCATCTGTGGTAGGTGCAGCTGGAACCAGCGGTCTGCGAGAGATCGTAAAGAACCCAGCAGCAGAAAGGCCCACAGGTGTTCACGTGAATGCAAGGGATCCAGCAGATATTGTCTGGGGCATCAACCTGGCGCTGGAGGATCGGGAAAGGCTGAAGTCATGGGGCGAGAACGCCAGAGCGAGGGTTCTGGAAAAGTTCACCTGGCAAAAGGCCGCAAAAAGGACTCTGGAGATCTACAAGGAAGTAGCCTGATGCCGGAGATACGAAAGCATTACTTTCTGGATGAATACTGCATAATCGCAGCCGAGCGCAGGAAGAGGCCTTCGGATTTCCGGACAGCAAAACCCCCTGCTATGGATGAAAAAAGCTGCCCTTTTTGCCCAGGCAACGAGGATATGACTCCGCCAAGCGCTGTAGTTTACACGGATCTGGGCGTGCCAGTCGACGGCCCTGCGAAAATTCGCAATTGGAAGATTAGGGTATTTCCCAATCTCTTCGCTGCTATGGTGCCAAGCCCCACTCCTTCCACGACTGAGTGGGTGGCTCTGCCAGGGCATGGGCACCACGAGGTGATAGTGGACTCTCCACGGCACAATGATGCTCCTGCAGACTTCAGCCAAGAGCATATGGAGCTGCTCTTGAAGGCCTACCAAGATCGCTATGCTTATTATAGCGGTCTTGAAGGCGTCAAATATGTGTCAATCTTCAAGAACTGGGGCAAGGAAGCTGGAGCGTCCCTCTCGCACACCCATTCACAGTTAGTCTCCCTGCCCATCACGCCGCCTCAGATCAAAAGAGAGCTGGAGGCGGTCTCTTCTGCCGCTTTTTGCCCCTTTTGCAACATAGCAGAGAGGGAGAGGGCATCTCGCAGGCTTGTAGCCCAGAACGAGGGCTGGATACTCATAGCCCCTTTTTATTCACAAGTGCCATACGAGACATGGATTTTGCCTCGCAGACATATGAGCAATCTGGCTGGGATGGACAATGAGGATCGCAGGGATCTGGCGACCATACTGTGCCACGCCTTGAGATGCATCAGATCTCTCCTGAACGATCCGCCTTACAATTACATGATCTACCAGCTCCCCTCTGATTACCATCTAAACATCAGGATCCAGCCTGCAGTCTCCAAGATAGCGGGCTTCGAGAGGGGCACGGGCATCCACATCAACTCAGTTCCTCCTGAGCAGGCTGCAGCCGAGCTTCGCCCTACCTAGCTTCGCCGAAAGGTTAATCAATTATCAGTCCTATTAAGTGTAGCAAAATGTTTATTTAACCGCCCATGAATTTCATTAAGCGTGGATTTGGAGATGTAAAATGTTCCAAAAGCCCCGTATTGATTGATCTTGTAATGATTGAAGGCCAATAGCTGTAAATATTTGTGCTATCGGAGAAGAGATGCGGATTGGAATGTTCTCCTGGGAGAGCTTGTACTCAATAAAGGTGGGAGGTGTAGCGCCTCATGTCTCAGAGCTGTCCGAGGCCCTGGCCAGAAGAGGGCATGAGGTACATATCTTCACGCGGAGGGGCGATTTTGAGTCGTACGATAAGATCAATGGCGTCCACTACCAGAGAGTGGATGCCGACAGCTCCGGCGACATCCTTGCTCAGATGAATCGGATGTGTGATGCTCTTTATGATCGTTTCGGTGCCGTGAAAAACATATTCGGCAGCTTTGACATATTGCACGGACATGACTGGCATCCCGTGCTGGCCTTATCCCGCATAAAGCAAGATTTTGGCCTCCCATTTGTTCTCACGATGCACAGCACAGAGTGGGGCAGGAACGGCAACAACTTTGGATATGGCATATCACAGGAGATATCTCATCGTGAGTGGCTTGGATGCTACGATGCATCGCATGTGATCGTAACCACAAGACGCATGCAGGATGAGCTTATGTGGATATACTCAGTTCCGGAAAAAAAGATTTCCATAATACCAAACGGCATAATTTTGGGAAAGCTGAAGCGAGGTCTGGATGCCGGCAGGATAAAGGAAAAGTATAAAATCCATCCACTAGCTCCTGTGGTGCTCTTTTGTGGCAGGATGAGCATCCAGAAGGGACCTGATCTCCTGGTAGAGGCCATACCCCACATTTTAAAGAAGCGGCCAGATGTCAGATTTGTCTTCATGGGTGAGGGTGGCATGAGGGCCGAATGCGAGCGCAGGGCTCACGAGCTTGGCGTAGCAGATGCTTGCAGGTTTTTGGGATATACCACGAGTTCTGAGAAGGAGGAGCTGATCAACGCATGCGATCTGATGTGCGTTCCCAGCCGCAATGAACCCTTTGGAGTTGTCGTCCTGGAGGCCTGGGATGCCTGCAAACCCGTTGTGGCAACGGAGGCAGTGAGCATCATAAATAATTTTCAGGACGGTATTCTGGCCTACATACAGCCTGAATCCATCGCCTGGTGCATAAACCGGCTTCTCGAAAATCCCGAGGAGATGAAGAAGCTAGCTGTTGCGGGATGTAGCAGGATTGATGCAGAGTTTAGTTGGGATCGCATCTCCAAGAGGACTGAAGATGTCTACGAGCTGGCCATAAAGCAAACCGCTTGACAGCCAGTGGTTTAACCGAAAGGTTCATGAATGGAGAGCACAAGGGGCTCTTGGCGCCTCGATAGCTTAGCTCGGTATAGCGCGTCCTTGGTAAGGACGAGGTCGCGGGTTCGAATCCCGCCCGAGGCTTAAACAATTTTGCATAGCACGCGGGCTAACGGGCCAGCTTCTGATTTTTATATCTCTCGTACGCGAGCCTAGAAAGCCTGTCAGCCTCCTGGTTCTCCTCCCGCGGCACCCAAACAAAGCTCACATCTTTTCCCTCAAGCAGCCTCTGTATCTTGGGCACGTACTTCTTGGAGGTGGCGGAATTTACCTTCCACTCCCCCTTCATCTGCTTGATCACAAGCTGTGAATCGCCTTTGATCACAATCTTCTCCTCGATTCCCTCGTCCGCGATCCACTGCGCAGCAGCCATCAAGCCCTCGTACTCCGCCACATTGTTGGTCATTCCCCTGCCCTCCCCCACGGCGCGAAAGCCCTTATGAACTACCTGACCGTTCTTGAGAACCAGATAGCCAAAAGCTGCCACGCCGCAAGGATTTTTGGGATAGCAAAGTCCGTCGAAGTAGACAGTGATCATCATTTCTCCTGTATTCGTTGAAGGTATATGAGAAGATCTCTTGCGCATCGGGTCCACGACGATGATTGGAAATCACCATTTTATATAGGAGACTGGGCAAGATTGGCCGGAAGAAATTGCGTCAAAGATGAACAAGAGGTTGAGCAGTTAGCATGAAGGTCGCAGTCATCGGAGGTGGTGTGGGTGGGGCAGAGCTGATAAGGGTTGCCTTTCCAGGCCCTCTGAAATTCACCCTAATCGAGCCCAAGAGGCAAATTGAGATGCAGGCATTGTACCCGGAGTACCTGGGCGGAGTTGCAAGGCTCAAGGAGCTGACTGCACCGCTCAAGCCTTTTTGCGAGCGAACGGGCACCGTTCATGTTCAGGAAAAGGCTTTGCGTCTGGAAGGAAACACAGTGGTCTGTGAGAAATCTCGCGTTCCGTTTGACTGTGCAGTGATTGCAACTGGCGCGGAGCAGAACTACTTCGGCATCAAGGGCGTGGAGAACACCTTCTCCATCAATACCCTGGAGGAGACAAAAAGGGCGCGAAGGTTCGTAGAGGACATGAACCCTGAGCGCATTATGATCATGGGTTCGGGCCTGACAGGCGTTGAGGCAGCGTCCATTCTCGCGGAGAGCCTTGATGCCAGCATCTACATCATCGAGGCCAGGGAGAGGGTCCTTCCTCTGTTCTCGCCTCAAACTTCAGCGCTTGTGGAAAAGGCGCTTTCCAAAAAAGGTGTGAACATCCTCACCTCCACCATGGTCTGCGAGATTAAGAAGGACTGCATAATGTTCGCAGACGGTACCTGCCTGGACTGTGACATGGCCATTTGGACTGCAGGCGTCAAGCCGTCCAAGTTCGTTCAAGATCTCGATCTGCCCAAGAAGAACGGTTGGATTCTGGTGGACGAGTTCCTGCGCGCCAGGGATAATATCTTCGCCATCGGCGATGCTGCTTGGATTGAGATAGACGGCAAGCTGGCCACCAAGACAGGCCTTGAGGCAGAACGTCATGCGAAGCACGTTGCCGAGAATCTCGTGCGTCTGGCTGAGGGCAAACCAATGGAGAAGTATGCTATTCGCGCCAGCACGGACAATCAGGTGGCGCTCATATCTCTTGGCAGCGACTGCGCCGTGGGTGTGGTGGGAAAGATGTGCATCGGCGCACCGACCAGGTTGATCTACTCCCTCAAGAGCTGGATCGATAAGTCCTTTATCAAAAGATTCAAGTGAATGCTCCCTTCGCCCCTTGGGGCAGGGAGCATCAAAAGATTATCCGAGCACTAGATGCTTATTATAGTTGAGCACATCTGCCATAGTTTCTACTCCCTTCACCGAATGCGGGAAGTTGGTGAAGATGACGCGCTTCGCATTGATGCCCTTGTCCTTCAGTGCTTCCTCAATGCCTTTGGCAAGCTCTCCTGACTGCATGTTCTCGATGATATAGGCGACGTCCTTATACTTGTCCGGATTGGCATTGATGTCGTCTACGACCTTGGCAGCGGTCTTGGTGCCATTCATGTAGAACTCAGGTGCGAATACGTTCACCACATCCATTCCCAGCCAGCTCTTGACGGGATCCTGCTGCCAGACCATTACAATGACCTTCGTCTGGTTCAGCTTCTTCTTCTCGTCTTCAGTCGGCTCCACTGCATCAAACGTCTTGGTGTAGTTGACATAGCGCTGCTCGTAGTAGGTCTTGTTCGTCGGATCCCTCTCAACCAGCCATCCCTCTACCTGTTCAGCCAGCCGCTTGGAGTTGGTGGGCGTGTTCCATCCGGATAGTTTGGAGATGGTATACCACTCAACTGAACGATTGTAGTTGGCTGCCAGGAAATCCTTCACAGCAGGCATGTTATACTGCCTGTCGTTGCTGTCGTTGTAGGCGACGAACATATTTGCGCTCTCAATGAAGTCCTTGTTGAGCTGGATGCGATTGGGGATTATATCGGACTGCAGGTGCGGGCAAATGGTTGGATCGGCAATGGATATGGCCTCAACATTGTCGCCGCCGATGAAGATTATGGGGTCCATCAAAACACTGGTGGTGCATACGACCTTGAGCGCTGCACTTCCTGAAACGGCTGGGACGATCAGAAGGATCGCTACCAGCAGCGTGATTATGCTGCAATATCTATTGTTTAACATAAGCTCCGGATGGTATTACGAACTATTTAAGAGTTGCCACTTTATTACACACTTTGGGAGAACCAAGCAATATCGGCAAGAAAAGACTGCTTTGCGCATTCTGCCATCATCCTGGCCATCTTCTCTGAAATTCCGATCACCAAACACCCCTTTGGGCAGCCAAAAGCTTGCAGATGGGTCAGAAGGTCCCACGAATAGCATATCAGGTGGTGCATTTTCCGCCATGCCTGCTGGATAGGTGATCATGGTCGCGCACGATGGCCCCCGGGGGATAGAAACCAGGTTGAAGACATCGCTGCTTGCGAAATGGGCCAGAGCGCATAGATTGCGAATCTGCTCGCCGCTGGCAAAGCAGACGAGACATCTGACGCCCCGGTCATCCTGCAAACCTTCGCAGCGGCTCATCACGACATATCTGCCCAAGGGCACAACTTTTCCAATGCTGCTAATGGTCTTCTGTGCAATTTCGCGACTCTTCTTCAGGCGTTTGGGCACGAAGCCTTTCAAGTCCTCAGATCCGGATGCCAGCAGGCTCATCAGCCCGTGATCGAAGGACCTGTATCCGAACCATGCCGGTCCGCCCATGCAGCGGCAAAAGGACTGATCCTGCTCGTACCCTGCATAAAGCGGTCCGCAAATTTTGCCAGTAGCCATTTGATACATGGCAGATGCGAGGCAGCCACTTATGGACGATGTCCGAACGCCGCTTTCCGGGATTCTCTCAGAGCCGTACACGCACACGATCTGAGTTTCCAGGTTCACTGAGTCTGCCAGTATGCGGCCAATCTCTTTGATGGTTAACTCTGGCATGTTTGATCAATGTGTTCTGGTTGTAACTTTTCTCTTAGTAGATAGCATCACAGCCAGCCCGAAGGTGCCCGTCAGGAGCAGGGCGACCAGGGGCGCTATTGGCAAAGTGTATTCAAACCCCGCCCAAACGCCGAAGGCGCTCACAAGCAGAGCCACCAGTGGTGCTACAATGAACATGCTCCTCACATCGAAGCAGAACTGGCTGGCAATGGAGGCAGGCGTCACAAGCCAGACGAATATCAGAAGCCCTCCAACGATGTTGAGGCACAAAGCTACTGAAAGCGCTATGATAAACAGCAAAATATAATAGACCACCTGAACTCGCATCCCGGAGGCCTGAGCTATCTTCATGTTGAACATGATGGCACAGATCTCTTTGTAGAAGAGCAGCACGAAGATGATTGTGAGGAGCGAGACCGCAGCCAGTGCATAAATCTCCTCCCTGTAAAGCGAGATGACATCTCCAAACAGCAAGCTGCTTGCGGAGAGACCTTTGCCCAGGTACTGCATGTAAGAGATGAGAAAGATGGCCAAGGCCATGCAAAGGGCGAAGAGCACACCCAGCGTTGCATCCGCTGCCATCTTGGCTTTGTCGCTAATGGGCCCTATGAGGGCCGCCACTCCCACGCTGAAAGCGATGGCAGCCATCTGGGCGTTCGTCTCCAGGAACATACCGATAGATGCGCCTGCGAACGCTGCATGGGACATTGTGAAGCCGATGGAGGCGAGGTTCATCCGGGATATCACAACGCCAAGGATGCTGCAAGCGATGGAGGCGAATGCCATTGCCTCCACCGCATGGCACACAACGTTGTTCTGAATCAGCGGCTCTAGCATTTATATCACTGCTTCAAAGAGGACTTGCGAACGATGTCTTCCACAGCTTGGGCTGGACAACAAATGTCTTTGGTAATTCTGCCTTCATTCATCACCACCAGGTGAATGCGAATATCGGGAAGCCCGTCGAATGCATGCGATACGATAACTATCGGCGTGCCGCCTTTCACCAGGTCCAAGAGAATGGCCTGCAGATACTCTCTGGCGGAAAAATCTAGATTGCTGAAGGGCTCGTCGAGCAGCATGACCTCCGGCTCCTTTGCCAGGTTATGAGCGATCATCACCTTCTGCTGCTGGCCGCCGCTCAAAGTTCCGATGGTCTTTTGTGCCAGATCTTCGATGCCCACCAGCCGAATGGCCCTCTCGGCTGCTTTGTAGTCCTCTTCCAATGGTCTCTTCAACAAACCCAATCGGCCATAGCGTCCCATCATCACCACCTGCTGCGTGGTGAAGGGCGTAAATGGATCGAAGTAAAAGTTCTGCACGACATAGCCCACCTTTTTTCGCACATCGTGGCCGCTACGGCGTACATCGAAACCACATACATTTGCTCTGCCGTGAGTGATCTTCACCAGGCCATTTATGGACTCAAGGAGCGTCGTCTTTCCTGCGCTGTTTGGACCGCCGATGACCACGTACTCTCCTCGGCCTATGTTAAGCGTAAGGTCCCTGATGATGGGCTTGTCGTCTCCCTCGTAGGCTGTGTAGATGCCCTCAAGCTCAATGATGCTCAATTCCCAGCACCCGAAAAGAGGCCTCGAACAGGTCCGAGTCTGCCATGCTGTACATCTCCTCTGCCATGCTCTCAACGAGCCTGGGATAGTCGTGATCTTCCTGAGGCAGTTCTTTAAAGGGCTTTGGAATCAATGTCAGCTTTTTTTCTCCATATGTGAAGATGCATCGGATCTCTTTGGATGCGATGATCTCAATATTTCTCTTGCCCAAGGTACAGCCACTGCCTATCTGTATGCCGTCTGCCATGCATGATTCTGGTGGTGTCCCGGCACAATAGACCGAAGCGCTCATCTGAAAGGGATCGGTGCAGAAATTTCGCTTTGCATATCTTCCCATTCTGTAACCCAGGACTATGAATGGACCAAGATGGCCGTGGAAAGCCGCCAGATCCTCGATGGAATACTCTTTTTCGATGCCTGTGTGCCTGCATCCGTCAGATTTGTTCATTGATTATTATGGCCTCCCAACGCTAGTTCTTTTCTGTTAGAATACACCCGATATTACTTATGAACTTGTTGCATGTTTAATTAACATAACTATCGTTAAATAGATGTTAATTTCAGGAGGCGAATCGATAAAAATTTATAAAAGCAAAAAATAATTAGGCGCAAAAAGAATCATGCGCCACAGTTTTTCGCTTATCTAGCAGCCTTGGCTACGCGCTCCACGCTATCCTTGTGGTTTATTGCGTAGCTCTTGACATCATGGTTGGCGGCGGCGATGATCTCGTCTGCCAAGGCAGCCTCGACCGACTTGGTCTTCTTGAAGGAGGCCTCACGAGCGCCTTTGGCTATGAACATGAGAGCAGCATCTACTCTTCTTTGCGGAGCTGTATCTACAGCTTTCGGTACCGTTATGCCTCCATACTTGAGCCGAACGACCTCTTCGCGCGGGCCAGCATTCGCAATGGCCTTGGCTAGAACGGATAAGGGGTTCTCCTTGGTCCTCTTCGCAATTATATCGAAAGCGCCTTCGACGATGCCATAGGCCTTCAACTTCTTGCCCGTGTTCTTCTCTTTGCGCATCATCTTATTCACCAATCGCTCAACGATATGCTGCTCAGACTTCTTGAACTGCTGCTTTGCATGTCTGCCGCCTGAGTGCATGACCGCCTTTGGGGCAAGGCTCATGTAGCCCTTGATGCTCGGGTCTGCGATCTCCACTTCGGCCGGGTCCCATTTGCCGAATACCTTCATTTCAATCACCTTACAGGCTTCTCCTTTCTTCCCCTAACCAGCTCCAGCAGGGACACGTTATTGACGGCAATGACCTTGAACCTGACCCCCGGGATGTCTCCCATGGATCGGCCCTGACGCCCACCAATGCGGTCAACTACGACTTCATCATGCTCATCTATGAAGCCGATTGCGCCATCGCCCGGAGCAAAGGCAGTAACTTGGCGGCCATTTTTGATGAGCTGTATGCGCACGGCCTTTCTTATGGCCGAGTTGGGCTGCTTGGCCTCTATCCCAACCTTCTCCAGAACTATCCCACGACCCATGGGCGCTCCACCCAGTGGATCAGCCTTCATCTTGCTTCCAGACATCCTGCGGATATACTTAGGATAGCTCCACCTCATCGTCTTCCTATCACTCTCCAGTTTCCTGGCGGCATAGATTCCATTTCCCATTCAATTCACCTTGAATAAATCGCGATCAATTCATTGAATTATGATGTCATCAACGCCATGATGCCTGTGAGCAAGCATCTTGGCTCTGAGTATGTTGCGGCCATCCCTGCCGATGGCAATGCCTTTGTCCTTATTTGCTACCTCTACATAAGCCAATCGCTTATTATTTTTGTTGACCACCATCACGTTCTTTATGGCAGCCGGCTGGAAGAGGTTCTCCAAAAACTCCTTCACATCGTCGCTGTATTCGACGATCTCGATCTGCTTTCCTACAGATTTTTTCACGCGGTTGATGTTTGAGCCCTTTCTGCCTATGGCCGCACCCATATCCCCTTTCTTGATGACAAAGATGATGCGGTCATTGTCTTCATCCACAACGCAATCCCTTGCCATGCCGCCTGTCAGGCTCTCGAACAGTGCGATGTATCTGATCCCTTCGGTGGTGAGTTTGAACTCACTCATGCCTCAACACCCCGGATCTCACGCTGCAGTGCCATTATCTCCGAGTCACCTGGCTCTATGATGGCCAAGGCGGCCACGGAGAATGGTTTCCCACAGGCAG
>JAAZNX010000004.1 GCA_012798025.1 Methanothrix sp.
AAAAAATGGTTTAAGTTGGCGGTTTTGGCGGCTTGAGCAGAACAACTGCAATTATGATGCCTATGACTGCAAGGATCGCTACGTATGGGAAGACTCCCATGTAGCTTCCGGATGCTGTCTTGATGAAGCCTGCCAGTTGAGGACCGACGATCGCTCCGGCACCATATGCCAGGAAGATCACTCCGTAGTTCCTCGGATAGTCAGCTGTGCCAAAGAAGCTTGCTGTAGCTGTGGGCGCTATGGCCAGCCAGCCGCCCAGGCACATCCATAGGATTGCAAAAGAGACTATGTATAATGCATCGGTCCCTGGACCTGCCATCTGCCACATCAACAACGATGCTAGCCCGATGAGGACGAAGGAGACAATTGCTGAATTCTTTGGTGTGATCTTATCCGTAAGGGTCCCAAAGATAGGTCTGCCGCCCCCATTGAAGATGGCGAAAAAGCCGACCAGCAATGAAGCAAGTCCGGTCTCAATCTGTACGACCTCCGTGCCTACTGGCTTGGATATGCCTATGGCCATGAGGCCCGCAATGCATCCGATGAAGTAACATAGCCATAGGCCTATGAAGGCAGGTGTCTTGATCATCTGCTCGCGTTTAAAGTCACAGGTCACATGCGCCCCCGGCTTGGGAGCGGGAGGTGTCCAGCCCGGTGGTTTGTAGCCTGCAGGTGGGAATGTTAACGGCAGAGAACATAGCGCGATGATAATTATGAATGCAATTCCAAAGAAGCGGAATGTGCTCATCACATCAAATGCTCCAATGAGATAGGTTGCAATGTTTGCAGTGAAGAATGCAGAGAATCCGAAGCCCAAAACCGTTAAACCCACTGCAAGGCCTCGCTTATCCGGGAACCATCTTGCAGAGACTGCTACAGGACATCCGTAGGCTATTCCCACACCCAAGCCGCCGATTACTCCGTATGTCGGATAAAGCATCTGCACCGAACCGGCCGTAGAAGCAAGCAGCCATCCAAGGCCGCAAATGATCCCTCCCGCCATGGCCATCTTACGTGGCCCAAACGTTTCGATATACTTGCCCGAGAAAACCATTGCAACTGAGAAGACTGCCAGGAATATAGAAAAAGGCAACAGGACATCGCTTGCCGTAACCGTTTGGCCTATGTCAGTGAAATGTTTTGTCAGCGGGTTCACGAAGACAGACCATGAGTAAACGCTACCCAAGCAAAGCATAATGATTGTGCCCAATAGCACAAATAGCCACCGCCCACCAGGCGGCTCTTTTATTAAGTTTTCTGCCATAACTTTTACACCCTTTACAGATATTAAACTACTAAATTCTATACATAAACTGATATAGCTAGTATGAAGACATATTTTAATTCTTTATAAATTCATCCCTGTCCTCCTCCCATACCTTCGAAGGATTATTCGATGAGATGGTCCTATTTTCGACCCCAATATATTTAAATTTGACGGCAATTTATTGCTATTATACATTATATTATCTTACGTATCAGAACTGACCTCCAAATGCCTCACTTATATTATCAGACACCAAGGCCAATGCAGCAAAACAAGGGCAAACTTTAAAATTACCATTTCTACCCCATTGATAGTATATAATTTGGATTTTTGAAAATCATCGTTAATGGCAATCTCTTTTAAGGAGAATGCCAAATAACAAAAGATGTGGTGCTGCTATGCTTAGAGCTAATGTTAAAACGTCATGGAATAGCACTGAATCTGTGCCCTCCGTATCCTCGACGGCATACGTAGACGACTCAGCGATGCTAATTGGCGATGTGAGACTGGGCGAAATGGTTTATGTAGGGCCCTTTGTCTCGCTTCGCGCTGACGAGGCGCATCCGATCATAATTGGAGATGAATGCAACATACAGGATTGCGCAGTCTTCCACGGCCTGATGGGCAGATCAATTGAGCTTGGACGACGTGTCTCCATTGCCCATGGCGCCGTAATTCACGGCCCACTGAAGATCGGAGATGATAGCTTCGTAGGCTTCAACTCAGTGGTTCATGCTTCAACCATCGGACAGAAGTGCTTCGTCGGGCATGCCGCTGCGGTCATAGGCGTAAAGATCGCTGACGGCAAGTTTGTTCCACACGGAGCCATTGTGGACTCTTTGGAAAAAGCCAATTCTCTTGGCGAAGTGCCAGAGAATTTAAGGCACTTCAATGAGGAGGTGGTCAATGTCAATAAAGAGTTTGCCCTGGGGTACAGGTTAAGAGCTAAATCCTGCAAGAGCGAATAGTTCGCCTTCTTTTCGGAGAAGGGAATATATACATCCCTCGCGTTAAGCCCCAAGTTAGCTTTAGGTGATTGTCAATGGCCAAGATCAAAGCAGGCGTTCTGGGCGCTACTGGAGCAGTTGGACAACGTTTCATCGAAGGACTGAAGGATCATCCTTGGTTCGAGCTTACTAGCCTTGCCGCATCTGAAAGAAGCGCGGGCAAGAAGTACAGCGAGGCTGCCAAGTGGCGGCTGGAGAGCGAAATGCCCGCGGAGATCGGAGAGATGACTGTAGTTAACGTCGATCCTAGAGAGGTTGATGCGGATATTGTCTTCTCAGCACTTCCTGCGGCAGATGCCCAAACAATTGAGCCAGCATTTGCTGAGGCAGGCTGTGCCGTAGCCAGCAATACCAGCTCCTACCGCATGGTGGAGGACGTGCCTCTTTTGATACCTGAGTGCAATAAGGAGCACCTTGATCTGATAAAAGTGCAGAGGGAGAGGCGAGGCTGGGATGGTTATCTCACCACCAACCCAAACTGCACAACTGTCATGTTCACCTTGCCCCTAAAACCGCTCATGAAGTTCGGGATCAAAACTGTGCACGTAGCTTCTATGCAGGCCGTGAGCGGTGCAGGTTATGAAGGAGTTCCTTCAATGGCGATCCTTGGTAACGTCATTCCCTACATTGGGGGCGAGGAGGAGAAGGTAGAGACTGAGCCTCAGAAGATCCTGGGTCGCTTCGACGGCGAGAAGATCGTCAATGCAGACTTTACCATAAGCGCGAGCTGTCATCGTGTTCCTGTCATGGACGGTCACACCGAAGCTGTCTGGGTTACGATGAGGGACGACCCAACTCCAGAGGAGGTCAGGAAGGCTATGCTGGACTTCGATCCGGGCCTGGGAGATCTGCCCACCTCGCCGAAGAAGGCTCTGATAGTCAAGGATGAGATCGACAGGCCGCAGCCGAGGCTGGATCGCGGCAGAGGCAACGGCATGTCTGTGTCAGTAGGGCGGATCAGGTCGGGAATCAGGTTCATCTGCATGGGCCACAACACAATTCGCGGAGCTGCGGGCGCCAGCATTCTCAATGCTGAGTTGCTGGTGAAAAAAGGCTTGCTGTGATGTTGATCATAGCCTGGGAGACGACGGCTGCCTGCAACCTCTCATGCAGCTACTGTCGCGCTTCTGCATCCCCCAACCCCCATCCCGATGAGCTCAGCACAGCTGAAGCACTGTCATTCATCGACAGCATCGCCCCCTTGAGGCCAATGCTCATTCTCAGTGGGGGCGAGCCGATGCTTCGCCCCGACATTTTTCTTCTGGCCAGGCATGCGGCATCTAGTGGCCTGCGCGTCTCTCTGGCAACCAATGGGACTTTGATCACGCCAAAATCGGCAAATGAAATGGTTGCTGCGGGAATTTCAAGGGTTAGCATAAGCCTTGATGGCGCATCGGCAAAGAAGCATGATCAGAATCGTGGCCTTGGGAGCTTTCAAGCAGCCATGCGTGGGGTCGAATGCCTGCGCGAAAAGTTGGATTTCCAGATCAATTTCACGATCACCAGGAGAAATGAGGATGATGTGCTCAATGTCTTCGACCTGGCCGAGGCTGAAGGCGCAAAGGCCCTTCATCTCTTCTTCCTGGTCCCCACAGGTCGCGGCCTGCCTGAGGATCTGATCTCAGCTGAGAGGCAAGAGGAGCTGCTTCTTCTCATAGACGAGGAGCGAGAGAGGAGGGACCTGGAGGTCCAGGTCACCTGCGCCCCGCAGTCTGCCCGGCTGGCACAGCCAGGCAAGCGCGCAGGAGGATGTCTTGCAGGCAGAAGCTTCGCCTTCGTCTCCAGAAGGGGTGAGGTTTACCCTTGCGGCTATTTGCCTCTTAGTGTAGGGAGCATCCGGGAAAAGAACTTTATAGAGATATGGAAGAGTTCTCCAGTGCTCCTGGCCCTCAGAGAAAGGAAGCTCAAGGGAAGGTGTGGCGCCTGCGACTACAGCGGGATATGTGGCGGGTGTCGGGCCAGAGCCTATGCCAAGACTGGGGATTTCCTGGGGCCTGACCCGCTCTGCAACCTTTCGGTGTGACAATGGACGAGATAGATCTCAAGCTCCTGGCTGCTGTGCAAGAGGGCTTGCCTCTGACCCCTCGACCATTTCGGGATTTGGGAGACGCATTTGGTCTTGGCGAGGATGAGGTAATTGTGCGGTTGTCTGCGCTGCAGAGGGATGGCTTGGTTCGAAGGATTGGCCCTATCCTTGATCTGCGAAAATTGGGCATGGGGGGGATGTTGGCAGCTTTACAGGTGCCTGTAGAAGAGGCTGATGAAGCAGCCCAAGTGGTGAGCGAATATCCCGAAGTGTCACATAACTACTTGAGGCCGAACGAGAGCGGCTATAACCTGTGGTTCACTGTCTCAGCTCACGAGGACCGGATACAGGAGATCTTGCAAGAGATCCGTATCCGCACAGGGTGCAAGCTACTGGCCCTTCCAACGGGAAAGATATTCAAAATAGGTGTAAAGTTCGATATAATTTGATATTTGTGAGGGTGATCCAAAGCCATGGCTAAGATCGTTCTAATGGACTTTTATGCTGACTGGTGCGGGCCTTGCAGGATGCAGGCCCCCATCTTTGAGGACCTTGCAAAGGAATTTGGAGAAAAAGCGGAGTTTAGGAAGGTGAATGTGGACAAGCAAGGAGATTTGGCTGCAGAGAAGGGGATCTTCTTTGTGCCTACGCTCATACTGGAGAAGGATGGCGTGGAGCTGAAAAAGTGGACGGGCGTCACTTCTAAAGAAGAGCTATCCAGGGCCATCAACGAAGCCTTAAAATAGGGGGGTGGGGAGGGGAATGGATTGCTTTGAGCCGATAAGGAGGATCAAC
Organism: Methanothrix sp.; assembly: GCA_012798025.1. GTDB lineage: Archaea > Halobacteriota > Methanosarcinia > Methanotrichales > Methanotrichaceae > Methanothrix. Next base: position 5,096 of record JAAZNX010000004.1, read on the forward strand.
AGCCGTGGGGGCTGTGCTCCGCATCTCTCAATTCGATTCGATTCCCATCTATTCTCCATAGACACCAGCCGCTCGCCCAAGCACTGCATCCAGCCCGATGCTTATCTCATCACCCATGCACACAGCGACCATTTCGGAAAATCGGCCATGCTCTCGCCAAAAGCCATCGCCTCTGTCGAGACTGCGCGTGCCCTGGAGATTCGCTATGGCCGGAAGTATGCTGGACGCACCTTTGCTGTTGGCGAGAGCATCATGGTTGACGGCGTTGAGATCAGGACCCATCCCACCGGTCACACCATCGGCTCCACGGCCTTCTCATGGAAAGCGGAAACGGGAGAGAGCATTCTCGTGACCGGAGACGTCAAAGATTACAGTTCATTGCCACACTGCGATTTTCTGGTTGCAGAGGCCAATTACGGGGACCCTTATGATCCCTCATGCATCTTTGAGGATGACCTGGCAGGCTTCTTCGAGGCTCTAAAATCCGGGGCAAGCTTCGGAGCTTATGCTTTTGGCAAAGCACAGAGGGCTGTAGCCCTGATGAGAGCTATGGGCTACAAGGATGAGATCGGCATGGACGAGCAAAGCCTGATCCTGACCCGTGAGCTGATGAAAAATGCGGCAGGTTCCCTAACGGAAGTGAACGGTGGCAGTACAAACGTGGTCACGCCATGGAACCTGCCTCATGTGCGAAGCCAAAACAAGTACTTTTTAACCGGCCGGAGAGACACACCCTATCCAACAATTCAATTGAGCGATCATCTTGACTTCCGAGGGCTTATGAGGATGATAGAGCACATCTCGCCAGAGGAGGTTTTGGTCTACCATCCCGAAGGAAAGAGGGCCAGCATGATGGCACACTATTTGAAGCAATGTGGATTGCAGTCAACATCGCTTGATTTAATTGAAAAAAATTTTCGCTGATTATTATCTCTCGTAGGTTTTGCCAGTCAGAAGTCCTCTTGTGCCTCCAGCAGAACCGCGGCATAAAGAAAGGCTGCATGTCTTAGTTCTTCATCCTCTGGCATCCTTTTCAGGCCCAACATTTTGACCAGTGGCGTCACTTTATCCCGACCAAAGTAGATCTCCAAACCCTTCAAACGGAGAAGCTGAAGGAAAAGTCGAACCTCTGGTTGGGATGATTGGAAGGTCTGAGCAAGCTCGCTCTTCGCCTCTGGATCGTTTCGAAGTTTTATGATGAAATTTCTCATCCTGCCCCGCAGATCGACATCAGAAGGGCACTGAGGAAATGTGCTGAATCTGCGTGTCTCCTCGCAAAGGAGCAGGTTCATCTTGGAAAGGTAATAAGCTGCGCTGCATACCTGCGGCTTTACAGGGTGAATTTCGCAGCCAGGAAGATCTGAGTTGTAAAAAGGACAGGATCCGTCCTTCTCCTTGCGCATCATCCTGGCGTTTCCAACCACACTGCGTGCCAGCTCATGAGGTCTTGTATACTTCATCATGAACCTCTTCAAGCTCAGGCCCAGGTAGCCTGCGATCATGCGGCAATCCTCAAAAGATATCGCTATGGTCTTCTCCTCATTGCAGCATCGACCGCACCGCTGGCATGTGGCAGAGAGGTGCAAAGCAGCATTTCCTGAGAAGTACGGTTCGAACTCCTCAGATATCAGGTCGTTCATCTCCTTGGCTACATCCTCTGGGTGCATCAATCCAACTTCAGGCACGATCTCCTGTAGATGTCGCAAGGTCTCCAATCGTCTGCCTATCTCCATCTTCAGTTCTTCGTCCATCAGGATCCCCCCATAGTTCCAAGGGCAGCCTTACGGTTCGATCCACTCTACCACTATCTCATCATCGAGATTGACGATGGATGCATATCCGCGACGCAGCTCACCCACATTGACGATCTTGGTGCTGCCAATGCAGGTCTCACCCCGGTCCTCATGGATGTGGCCGCAAAGCAAGAGATCGGGCTGAAACTCCTCAACGAAGCGGCGCAAGCTGACCGAACCGCTGCGCTCGCCATTGTATAGGGTATCTTGTGCGTCTCGCGGCGGCTGGTGGGTTATAGTTATCTTGAATTTTTTGTTGGATATCTTTGGATAAGCCATAGCCAGAGTTTGATAGACATCTTCATCATGATGATAGTATCTTGTACTGTCCCCCAACCTCTGAGGGTTTCGCGCCACCATTCCTCCCATGCCTATAAAGCCACAGTTTCCGTGCTTGAAGATGGAACGATGCAGCATAATGAATCCTGCCTCTTTCCAAAGCTTTATTGCAACGTCTTTGTGATCCATGTTACCAGGAACTATCAGCACAGGCAGGCCAAGGCCTGCCAGAGCGTTGGCAGTGGGCAAGGCAGTCTCTCGGCAGCTGCCATCGTGAAGATCCCCGCAGAACGCAATCAGATCGGCATCTACGCTCCTAAGGGGCTCGAGCATCTCTGCACGATCATGAAGATCTGCCAGTGCTAGGATCTTAAGAGGTCCGGTCGTCATTGCTGAACAAACTATATCGATTAACTGATATATTTATGTTCTTCATGATGATCTAAAAGTGCATATCGATGTTGGGAAAAGAGGAAGTCACCGAAGTTTTCCTGGATGAATTTCAGAATGAATCCGCTTCAATTCCGAAAGGGTTTCGGACAGCTCAGCAGAGATTCGTTTTTGGGTCTCCTTTCCTGGCTTCATATCAATATCGGGAAGAGTCATAGGCTCGCAGCCCACGACGTTTGAGAATAGCTCCACCCAGTATGGTGGAAGATATTCCGGCAGAGGATCATCTCTCATAAGATGAAGTACGCTGGCCCAGGCCACGGGAACTACTGCCAGATTGTACCCGCCGCCGCCCAAAGCCATCAGTCTGCCTCCTGCGTATTTGTGCGTCAGCTCAATTATGCGGTGCACCATCTGGGTGTAGCCAGTGAGGGTGACATTCAGGCTGGTCAGAGGATCTGAATAATGGGTATCTACGCCAAGTTGCGCCACCACCACATCGGGACGGAACCATTCGAAGAGCCTGGGAACCACATCTTCGAAAGCACGCAGATAGTCCTCGTCGGCTGCGTACATCGGCATGGGGATGTTCACGGCGTAGCCCAATCCCTGCCCTGCACCCACCTCGTCTACAAATCCTGTTCCTGGAAAAAGGTACTTTCCTGATTCGTGAATTGAGAATGTAAGTACATCCTGGTCTTCGTAGAAGATCTGCTGCACTCCGTCGCCATGGTGACCGTCGATGTCCAGGTAAAGGATGCTAGAAAACTTCTTTTTGAGAACGCTTATCGCCAAAGCAACATCATTGAATACGCAAAAGCCTGCGGCTTGAGTCGGAAAAGCATGATGAAGGCCGCCGCCAAGGTTAAATGTGCTGCAATCCTCCTCCAGCATCCGCTTCGCAGCGTCGATGCTACCTCCTGCCATGTAGCACGATGCATCGAATATGCCCGGGAAGACTGGCGTATCATCGCTTCCCAGCCCAAAGGCCATGTCAGGCTCCTCTAGCCTCACAGCCTCGATGTACTCCAGCGTATGGACTTGATGGAGCTCCTCCTCGCTGGCGGGCCCTGGCCTGATCAGCTCTGTTTGGCCGTCGAGCAATCCCAAATCCTCTATCAGCTTATATGCCAGTGTGAGCCTTATCGGATTCAAAGGATGCTCCGGCCCAAAGTTATAGCTCCGGAAGTGATCGGTGTAATAAAGGTAGATCATTTGTATCCTTTCTCTACCAGGCCCTCGCTCCAGTAGTTATCGCATCTCTTGCAGTAGAAGATGGTCTCTATCACGATCTTCTTCCAGTTATCTGCATCAAGGGCCCGTCGGAGCTCCTTTTCTTCGCACTCATTGCCGCATTTGGGACAGAAGGGCACGAAGTGCTCAAGAACTGCCTGGTCCTCATCCACCATCATTATTCCTCATATTTTCAAGAGGCATGACGTGGCAAAAAAGCTGTCGCTAAAATGGCCAGACCCCTGCAGCTGCGCATCCCATCAGAAACCCCAAAATGACCCCAGAGTTGAGAAATGGGAGTCCTGCCTGGGGCTTGCCCCGGGACGTGGTCATGAGGAATAAAAATCCAAGATATGTTCCCAACATTGCTCCGAATGCTGGGAGGTTGATGCCGAAGTATCCTGGGGCCGGGAGCGACCAGTTGGCGGATATCACCAGTATGGTGGGAACGATGGCATCGCCAAGTCCCAGAAAATATGCGCCTCTCTTCTCACCATCCTTTGAGATCGAAACATGTTCTTTGCGAAAGCTGTATTCACTGCTCCTGGGAACTACGAAGAGCAAAGGAGCCTTTATATTTATCACACCCTCTGCCAGCGAGATCATGTGACGGGTCTTGTAGACAGAGATGGCATCGTAGACCGCCAATACCAGCAAGAGTATCAGGGCAGGAAGCGTTGTCATGCTCACGCCGAAGAGCGAGCTGATGCCTGCACAGACCAGGATGCCGAAGGCATCAATGACATACCACTCCGGATAGCAGCGCATCAATGCCATTACTGCAAGAGTTGGCACAAGCGCCATCAAAGGCGACATAAAGGCCACAAGGACGTAATAGATGCTGGCAGCAATTGACACAAGTATGAAACCGCTTATGATCCAGCTCTGTTTGAGCCTTATGGCGAGGAGGAGCAGAGCTGTGAAGGCCAAGATGATGATCACATAGATTATGGGATTAGATGTCGATGTTGGGTCCTCAAAGACCCTGTTGCCGCTGGCAGTGATTGCAGGGGTGATGGCCAGTGCCAGGATCTGAACTGCCATCATGAATAGCAGCATGACGATCACAGGGATCTGGGCTCTCGAGCTTTCGGACATAATTTTTATGCGCTCATTTGCCCTTGGATCTTTCTTGCAGCAGCTCCAGATAAGAGCTGCGAATCGATTCGTCCAGGCCTAACCTGCCCAAAAGGGAGAGCACCCCTCTCTTTTGGGCCGCCCAATCATCATCTCCCCTGGCCTCGACCTCCAGAAAGGAGCCCAAACCTGCGACCTCATCCAGGGCAAAGACCACATCACCGAGGCGATACTTGGTCCTGCGCTTCTCGACCGTGCCTGAGAGCACAAAGCCCAAAGACTCCAGTATCTGCTGCATCTCGCGCGGGTCGTCGATCAT
>JAAZNX010000056.1 GCA_012798025.1 Methanothrix sp.
CTTGAAGAGATGAAACTGGGCGTAATTCCCATAACCGTAAAACGCGGTTCGTTATAGGTAGGTGAATTAGTTGGAAGAAGATGAGGTGATAACGGTAGCGGGAGAATACGAGACTCTCATACCCATCGACGAGTACCTCGCTGCTGGCGTGCACATCGGTACTCAGCAAAAGACGAATGACATGATGCCCTATATTTACAGGGTGAGAACGGATGGCCTGTACGTTTTGGATGTGCAGTCCACGGATAAGCGTATCCGACTGGCTGCCAAGTTCCTGGCCAAGTACGATCCAGCCAATATCCTGGTAGTGTCTGCCAGGCAGTATGGCCAAAGGCCAGCGACCATGTTCGCTAAGGCCATAGGCGCCTCGGCCAACGTAGGGCGCTTTGTGCCCAATACGCTGACAAATCCCGCATTTCGCGGCTTTGTCGAGCCCGATGTACTCATAGCCACGGATCCCAGCGGCGATGCCCAGGCGGTCAACGAAGCCGTTGATGTAGGCATACCTGTAATCGCCCTTTGTGATACCAATAACATGACCTCCAATGTTGACCTGGTGATCCCCACCAACAACAAAGGCAGGAAAGCTTTGACGCTCATTTACTGGCTCTTGGCCCGTCAGGTGCTGCGCGAGCGCGGCGAAGAAGATAGATTCAAGTACACTATCTCTGACTTCGAGATGGAGTTTTGAGCCATGCGGTCTCCAGCTGTTGCAGGTCAGTTCTATCCTGGTAGCTCAGCGGCCCTCAAGCACCAGCTGGAGGAGATGCTGCATGTCGCCCAAGAGCTTCCAGTGCTGGGTGCGGTCGTGCCGCATGCAGGTTACGTGTATTCAGGACCTGTAGCCTCTGAGGTCTATTCTCGTCTGCCCAGAAGAGATGTCTTTGTGCTTTTGGGACCCAACCATCACGGCCTTGGGGCGCCTGTTGCGATCTCGCGCGACTCCTGGAGGACCCCTTTGGGAGTCGTCGAGCCCGACCTAGAGCTGGCCGATGCTCTGGCTGGAACCATCATTGACCATGATGAGGCGGCCCATCGGCATGAGCACTCCATCGAGGTGCAGATACCTTTTCTCCAGGCTCGGTTTGAGGGATTCAAGATCCTTCCTCTAGCAATGGGGCTTCAGGACGAAGAGACGGCCATTGAAGTGGGCGAGGAGCTGGGACGGGCCATTAGCAGGCTGAGCCGCAACTGTACCATAATTGCCAGCAGCGATTTCACTCACTACGAACCGCAGGAGGTCGCCCGCAAAGTGGACGCCCTTCTCATCGAGGCCATCTTGAACATGGACGTTCATGAACTCTACGCCAGAGTCTACCGGCACAATGCCACAGCCTGTGGCTATGGTCCAATTGCTGCTACAATCACTGCTGCAGCTTCGTTGGGTGCTACAAGCGGAAAGCTGCTGCGCTATGCCACCAGTGGAGATGTTACACGCGACTATGGCCAGGTAGTTGGATATGGGGCGATAGCCTTCACGTGAGGAGGCAATCCTTTGACGTCAGCATCGGCTCCCGGTAAGGTGATCCTCTTCGGAGAGCATGCTGTCGTCTCTGGCACTGCAGCCTTGGGCGGGGCCATCGATCTGAGGGCCAAGGTAACTGTACAGGATCTGCCCGGCAGGACTCTGATCGATGCCTGTGATCTGTGCCTCAAGGGATTTTCATTAGATCTGATCACCGGTCAGGTTGTATCTGCAGATGCAGTGCACTTCACCAGATATGTTTCAGCAGTCCTGAAGGACTTTGGTGCCCAGGATCTCCGTGTCGAAATTAAGTCCGATCTGCCATTGGCATCGGGCCTGGGATCCTCAGCTGCCATAGTTGTTGCAACTACCGCGGCTCTCAGCCAGCATCTGGGCCTTGGCCTGTCCAAAAAGGAGATCGCGGAGCGCTCCCATAGGATTGAAAAGTCGGTGCAACATGGCCTTGGCAGCCCCATGGATACGGCCCTTGCCTCCTTTGGCGGTTATCTGCAAGTCTCTAATGATATCTTGCCCCTCGACCTGCCCCAGCTGGAGATGATCGTAGGATACACGAAGCAGCCTCACGATACGCTGTCAGAGGTTGCAAAGGTTCAGAGCATGAGAATGCGCTACCCAGACATTGTTGGGCCAATATTCCAGGCCATTGGCGCCATCTCCGGCAGGGCGGTGACTCTGATAGCGGAGCAGAGGCTGGCGGAGCTGGGGGAGCTTATGAACGTCAACCACGGGTTACTGGAGGCCTTGGGCGTTGGAACGCGGGAACTTTGCGAGCTGGTCTACGCTGCCAGAGGCGCGGGGCAGGCACTTGGCGCCAAGCTAACTGGTGCAGGAGGCGGAGGCTGCATGATCGCATTGCCCGCGCCAGGCGGATCTACTGCTTTGATCACAGCCCTGAAGCAGGCAAGAGGATTGGCCTTCTCAGTCAAGATCGGATGCGAAGGCGTGAGGCTGGAGAGCGATTCAGGATGAAGGTTCTGAAGATCGGCGGAAGTATTTTGACTGACAAAAAAAAGATCGGCTCTGCTCGTCTGAGGGAGATTCAGCGCGTGGCCAACGAGATCGCTTCCAATCCAGAGGATCTGGTGTTGGTCCACGGTGCAGGGTCTTTTGGACATATCCCGGCAAAAAGATATGGGCTTCCAGAGAACTTCAGCCCAGAGGGGCTCAGGGTTACTCATAGCTCAGTGGTCAAGCTTAACGATCTTGTCATAGATGCTCTATGCAAAGCGGGCGTCTTCCCGATGCCCGTTCATCCATTTTCCTGCGTCCTCCTAAGAGACGGCAGGATAGACAGCTTTGCCTTGAAGCCCATAGAGGAGATGGTCCGCGAGGGGGTGCTTCCGGTTTTGCACGGTGACGTGGCCATGGATGCGACATGCAAAGCGGGAATCGTCTCCGGAGATCAGATCGTGACGTACATTGCCAGGGCCCTGCAGGCGGAGGTCGTGGCTGTGGGATGCAACGTTGATGGCGTGCTATTTTCCGGAAAGCCCCTGAGAGAGCTGACATGGAAGGATCTGCCTTCAATTGAGGGGGCTCTTGGTGGGAGCGCAGGGGTGGATGTGACCGGCGGCATGCGTGGAAAATTACTGGAGATGCTGGATCTTGCTGATGCTGGAATAATGTCAGTGATCTTCAATGCGGGCACTGAAGGCAACGTTGTGCGGGCACTGCGTGGCGAGGTCGTGGGTACAATGGTGAGGAGGCCAAATTGACAACATCCAGCCGCAAGCTCGATCACATCAGAATCTGCCTGGAGAAGCCCATAGATGCACAGATCAGACCGTTTGACGACCTGATGCTGGTTCATAAGGCCCTCCCCGAGATCGATGAGGCAGAGATAGATACCAGTTGCAGTTTCCTGGGGATCAGACTTAGCGCCCCGATCATCATCAGCGCCATGACTGGGGGCCATCCCGATGTGTTGGAGATCAACATTCGACTGGCGAAGGCGGCTGAAGAGGTTGGCGTTGCCCTTGGCGTTGGATCTCAAAGGGCGGCCCTTGAGGATAAAAGGCTGGAATGCACCTTCTCAGCAGCCAGAGATGCTGCCCCAGACATTCCTATCATCGGCAATATCGGAGCTGTACAGTTGAAGAGGTCGGGTCCGGAGATCATAGAGCGGCTGGCTTCAATGATAGACGCTGATGCAGTAGCTGTCCACCTGAACTTCCTGCAGGAGAGCATCCAGCCCGAGGGCGATAAAGATGCATCAGGTGTCTTGGATGCCATAAAGTCTGCAGCATCTGGCCCAACGCCAATAATCGTGAAGGAGACAGGCTCCGGCATATCTCGGGAAGTAGCCCGGGATCTTGTCGGGGCAGGCGTCAAGATCATCGACGTCTCCGGCGTGGGTGGCATGAGCTGGGCGGGAGTTGAAGCTTATCGTGCAGCTGAGGTTGGGGACTACGAGCTGGAACAGATGGGGAAGCTGCTGTGGGGCTGGGGAATTCCCACGCCCGTGAGCATAATCGAGTGCATTGCATCAGGTGCAGAGACGATCGCCTCAGGCGGAGTTCGAAGCGGCCTGGATGTGGCCAGGGGCCTGGCCCTGGGCGCGAGCATGGCTGGAACTGCCCTCCCCATGCTGGCACCTGCAACGAAGGATTCACAGTCTGTAGTGAAATCGATAAACTCCTACATCAGGGCATTGAAGATTTCGATGTTTCTCACTGGCTGCAAAGATATCTCGAGGCTTCGCAGCGTGCCTCTCGTGGTTTTAGGAAGGACCAGGGAATGGCTGGAAGCGCGAGGCTACGATACGAGAAAATTTTCTGTTTATAGAGAGTTGGCAAGATGAAGGATATTGCAATCATCGCTGTCGGTGGCTATAATGAAATAGGCCGCAACATGACAGCGATCAGGATCGGAAAGGATATTGTTGTAATGGATATGGGCATTCGGTTGGATAGAGTGCAGATTCACGAGGATACTGATGTGGAGTCTTTGCATGCCTCTGATCTGATCGCAATGGGTGCCATTCCCGATGACAGCATCATGGAAAGCATCGACGGGAAAGTCAGGGCGATTGCCTGTACGCATGGTCATCTTGATCACATTGGAGCCATCTCCAAGCTTGCACATAAGTACCACGCCCCAATTGTTGCGACGCCGTTCACCGCTGATCTAATAAATCAAGAGATCAAATCCGAGAAAATCTTCGGCGTGAACAATCCAGTCAAGATCATAAACGCAGGAGAGCGTTATCAGGTTACTGAGAATATCGAGCTGGAGTTCATCCGCGTGCAGCATAGCATTGTGGATTGCGTCTTCGCTGCAATTCACACTCACAAAGGCGCGATACTTTACGCTAACGACTACAAGATTGACCGCAGCCCGACGCTCGGCGAGCCGCCAGACTTCTCCAGGCTCAGATCGCTGGGAAAGCAGGGCGTGCTGGCGCTGATCACAGAGACCACAAATGCATCTGTCTCTGGAAAGACTCCTTCAGAGAAGATCGCCAAAGACCTGGTATGGGATGTGCTCATAGGCACCGAAGAGTCGAAGTCAGGCGTCATGGTAACGACCTTCTCCTCTCACATTGCTCGAATCAGGGCTATCATTGAGGCCGCCCATAAGATGGGCCGAAAGCCCGTGCTTTTGGGCAGGTCGATGGAGAAGTACTGGGGCACGGCAGTAAGGACGGGTTACGCAGGGCAGGGTGAGGTGACTGTCTTCGGGAGGAGGAAGTCGGTGGACAAAGCCCTGAAGAGGATGATGAACGAGGGCAAGGACAAGTACCTTCCAATCATGACCGGCCATCAGGGCGAGCCTGGAGCCATCCTGAGCCGTGTGGCGGGCGGCGAGACTGAGTACCAGGTAGAATCCGGAGATAAGGTCATCTTCTCTGCAGGTATAATCCCCCAACCTCTTAATGAGTCCAACCGCCACACAGTAGTGACCAAGCTGAAGATGCGAGGCGGAAGGATTTATGATAATGTCCATGTCTCAGGACACGCCTGCAGGGAGGATCACTGGGAGCTTTTGCGGATGATAAATCCCGAGCACGTAATTCCCAGCCACGGCAACCTTGTAACTCATGGCAGCTACCTCATGATGGCAGAGGAGACAGGATACTCTTTGGGCTCCAATATACATCTGGTGAGGAATGGCCAAGAGCTTCTGATCGATTAAGATGAGATGGTGAGACTGATGATGGACAAAGAGCTGGAAAGGCGCGCTGCACTGGTGTCGCGTGCCATTGAGCAGTTGTTGCCGGTGGTGCATCCTCGCGGCCTGTACGAAGCCGGGCGGCACCTTGTGGACTCTGGCGGGAAGAGGTTGCGACCATCCATGTTGCTCCTGGCAGCCGAGGCAGTAGGCGGAGATGCTGCGACTCTGGCTCCTGCAGCGGTCTCAATTGAGTTGATCCACAACTTCACGCTCATTCATGATGACATTATGGACAACGCCGATATGCGGCGCGGTCGCGCTGCAGTTCACAAGCTCTGGGGAGTGTCTGGGGCCATTCTTGCCGGAGACACGCTCTACTCCAAGGCTTTTCAGGCTCTGGGAATGACTCCTGCAAGGCCGGAGCTGGTCCTCTGGGCCATGAATGTGCTCTCCAGAACGTGCACAGCCATCTGCGAGGGCCAGTGGCTTGACATCGAGTTCGAGAAGAGACGCAGCGTCTCTGAGGCTGAGTACATGGAGATGATCGAGAAGAAGACTGGCGTGCTGTACGGCGCATCCGCCAGCATGGGGGCACTTCTTGCCGGGGGCTCGGACAGGGTCGTGAGGGGGCTCGACGAGTTTGGCAGGCTGACAGGCATGGGCTTCCAGCTTCAGGACGATGTTTTGGATCTGACGGCTCCTGAGAACGTCCTCGGAAAACGGCGGGGCGGAGACCTTGTCGAAGGAAAGAAGACGCTGATCATGATTCATGCCATATCCAATGGAGTCGATGTGGATGTATTTGGTCGTAAAGATGCCACTTTTGAGCAGATCGAGAGGGCCATCACAGTACTTGAGAAGAGCGGATCCATAGAATATGCCAGATCCAGGGCTTGGGATATGGTGGAGGCTGGCAAGAAGGCCCTGGATGTGCTTCCCGATTCACCTGCGAAGGTTATGCTGCATGATTTAGCCGATTATATGATCCGGAGAAGGTATTAAGGAAGAAGTTTTAATAAGAACGTGGGGTATCGATATGGAACGCTTTGCAGTTGCATTAATGCTATTGCTTTGTATGCCCTCAGCTGCGCTAGCATCGGATTTTATCGAGGCCACCACAGCCATAACTTTGACTGTAGACTCGGTCACAATTTATCCTGACGGCCTGATGGTAGCGAAATGCAAGGGAAGCCTGGATATGACAGCAGGCGAGCACAAGTTCGTGGTCAATGTTCCAGATTCTGCGGATAAAAGCTCTGTGCTCCTGAAGGTGAGCAACGCGACCGTGGAGAGGGTGGTTTATGATGCAAATCCCGTTTACACCCTGAATGTGTCTACCTCTGGGTCACAGGACTTTGCTCTGAGCTATCTGATGTATAATGCAGGTTTTTGGGAGCCCAAATATGATATGCACCTCACAGACGATTCCGTTCTGCTGAACGCAAATGCCCTCGTTCGAAACCGCGGGGGGGATGATTTGAAGAACGTGCGACTCAAGCTGGTTGCAGGCCTGCCCATATCAGTGGAGCCTCTCTATGCCAGAGCAGCGCAGAGGTACGCGGCTGAAGCAGCTCCAGAGGAAGCTTTGAGTGCAGCGCCTGCTCCCTCTGCATCCGGAGAGCTGGAGACGCTCTACATCTTTGAGCTTGTTGGCCGCAAGGATCTGGCCAAGGACAAGGATATCAGCTTCCCGCTTTTTTCCCAAGACGTGCCCCTTGTGAGGATTTACACATGGAATGCCTACGAGCAGGGCGACGGGCCTGTCGAGGAGGAGATCAAGGCAAACAATACCATGCAAAATCCCTGGCCATCTGGAAGGGCAATGCTCTACAGGAATGACGAATACGTCTCTACCATTGATATGCCTTACACCCCCACTGGGACCAACGCATCCATCTCTGTTGGACCCTCAGCGGACCTGAAGGTCTCAAGGAAGCTAAAGGACTACAACATTACTGAGAAGATCATTGCCGCAAACGCCAGCGCAAAGAACCACACTGTGAAAGAGACCACACAGACCTGGACATATCACCTGAAGGTAGAGAGCAATCTTGACCGTGCCTCAACCTTGGAGGTCACCGACAGCCTGCCCCAGGAGGCTGAGTTAATAGATGTCGCGCCCAAACCCACGGAGAGCACGGCCACCAGCCTTAAGTGGAGGCTGCAGCTAATGCCGCGGCAGAAGACTTCCATCGATTACAGCTATAAAGTGCTCACGACGGAAAGCCTGCAGGGAGAAAATTAGTGCGGAAGGGCCCCTTTCGCTCGATTAAATTTTTTTTCAGGTAATCCTGAGCGTGTAGGCAGTGTTTTTCTTGAAATCCCTGGTGTGCTCGGTTTTATTGATGATATTCCCCTGCCCGTCCCTCTGGGATATGGTTATTGTATGCGTCCCATCAGCGCTCAAGAGTAGAGCGGCGTTTCCGTCCAGAGAGCCATCGGCAGCATCACTGCTGTAAAATACGCCATCAACATAGACATCATAGCCCTTGCTGCTTTCTGATACGATATTCACCTTGGCCTTTGCTGGCGCTGCCGCCTTTACATCTACAGGTGAAATTGACGGCACTTGTGGCCCAGGCAGGACATCGATGATCAGAGCATTGCTGGGCTGGTTTTTGGCAGCAAGTATCACGAACATTCTGCCCAAGTCCGCCACAGTCAGTTTGAGGAGATTGTACCCTTTTAGGAAGTTCAGGCTAAAGTGGTTTATGCTGCTCGTGGAATAGGATATCAGGTAGATATCGGAATAGCCGCTGTAGGGCGCGTAGGCAATCAGGTCCACGACATCTCCAGGAGCAACCTGTTTGTACTGGCACCACGCGACTTCATCCCAAATCCACAGCTCGCATGCACTCTTGGCTGTGATATAGCCAGAGTAGTTCAATTCTGCGTCACCCAGGCGTATGGTCGAGGGTTCTTTACCGGTTATGTTGAACGCCACTGGAGGCGAGAGCGTTGAGATCGTCTGTTCCTCTGTGGCATTTGCAGTGATGTCCCATGGCTCCTCAGTCCAGCTCTGTGTTCCAGCAGGCATTGCCTGCCCAGACGCCGCTATTAGCATGACCAAGAAGAGCTGCAAGATATGATTCATACAAACCTTTTTTGCCTTCACATTGCTTCAAGGGCTGCTATGCCCAGCGTCTCCAGCGTCGCACGTAGCGCATTTCGTGCCGCCCCGACCAGAGCCAGTCTCGCGCTCTTCAAATCCTGCGGTGCATCCAGCACAGGACTGTATCGGTAAAAGAGGTTGAAGCACTCAGCCAGCTCCCTGGCATAGGTGGCCAGTTGATGCGGCTTCAGCTCCCGCGCGGCCCTGTCGATGACCAGATCGAACTGAGCAATCTTCTTGATGAGAGCGACCTCACTTTCGCCCGTTAGAAGCTCTGCATTGAATTGCTGCTCTGCGCTTTCTTTTCGAAGGATGCTGCAAGCACGGGCATGTGAATACTGGATGAAGGGGGCAGAGAGCTTTTCGAAGTCAAGTGCCTGTCTCCAGTCGAATGTGGTGGCTTTGTCCGCAGATACCTTGACCACGTCGAAGCGTATTGCTCCAGATGCTACCTTCATTGCCACATCTCTTCTGAAATCTTCGCTCTCCTCGGGCCTGCGCAGACTCACCTCCTCGAAGGCCCGGCGTTCCACCTCATCTATGAGCTCATCTGCTGAGATGAACTTGCCCTTGCGCGTACTCATGGAGCCGGTGGGCAGAGAAACGAACTCGAATATGACCACCTCTGGCTCGCGGATTTTGAGCAGGCGCAGGGCCGTGCACAATTGTCCGGATACCAGCTTGTGGTCGGCACCGAGAATATCCACTGAGCGATCTGAGTTTTCCGATTTCCAGCGGTGATAGGCGAGATCGCGCGTTATGTAAAGGGACGTTCCATTGGCCCTCTTGAGGACCATCTTCTTCTCAAAGCCATAGGCTGAGAGGTCAAGCTGGAATGCGCCATCTTCCCATTCCGTGTGGCCCGTCTTCTCCAAAAGCTCTATGATCTGGGCCACGTCTCCGCTGCGAACGAACTCCGACTCCCAATGGTAGCTGTCGTGATAGATGTTCAATCGATGGAGCGTCTCCTCAATGCCACGAATTGCATAATTCACAGCGCTCTTGATCCTGGCCACGGTCTTTGAATCGCCTGCTTCGTAGAGCTGAATGATCCGATCAGCCCGAGTTCTGATCTCCGGGTTCTCTTCCATGGCCTTGTTGGCTGCGATGTAAACCTTGGCTATGGCATGGTCGGGCTTGGAGCCGTCCAGCTGGAAAAGATCGCAGCCCACGACAACCATCGCTTCCTGGCGTCCCATGTCGTTCACGTAATACTGGGCATCCACTGTGCAGCCTGCCCTGCGCAGTATCCTGACCAATGTGTCACCGATGACGGAGTTGCGGATGTGGCCCACATGCAGCGGCCCGTCTGGATTGGCTGAGGTGTGCTCCACGATGACCTTATCGCTCATTTTGCCCGTCCAGCAGTTGTCGGACAGTGCCTGAGTTAAAACAGTTTTAAGGAACAATCGGTTCATGAAGAAGTTGAGATACGGGCCTGCAAGCTCCACTCTGTCCACATATCTGTAGTGCGTGGGAAATGCCTTGTGGATCTCTTTGGCTATCTGAACTGGGCTCTTTTTTTGGGCTGGAGCCAGCCGAAAGGCGACGGATGAAGCCAAGTCGGCGTGTGGACTGGTGTCCAGGCCCAGGTCGAGTACTCCATCCTCTACCTTGAAACTGCAACTTTCAAGGGCGTCAAGAATAAGCCCTTTGACCTCGCTCATGAAATCGAGAAACATGGAAACACCTGAAAGCTATCTCTCTGAAATGGATTTATCGATATAAGGATTGCGTGATAAATTTAGGCTCTGTGCCAACGGGGCATGGGTTAATACTCGGAAAGTTTGGTCTGGGTGACAATGCACTTTTCGCCAGGAATCTCCACAGGATAAACACCAGTGAGACATCCCATGCAGAGATCCTCCTTCGGAATCCCTACTGCCTCCACCAGTCCCTTGTGGCTCACATAGCCCAGAGAGTCCGCATTGATCACAGCCTCCACTCCCGCAACGGTTTTGTAAGCAGCAATTAGCTCCTCGCGACTGGCCATATCGATGCCAAGGTAACAAGGAGCGAGGATAGGCGGGCTCCCTATGCGAACATGCACCTCTTCTGCCCCTGCCTTCCTAACCATATTCACAATTCTCCTGCTGGTAGTGCCACGAACGATGGAATCGTCCACAAGCACTAGCTTATGCCCCTCGATATTTGGCCGAATGGTGTTCATCTTCAACCGTACGGCAGTCTCCCGCATGCTCTGATCTGGCATGATGAACGTCCTGCCAATATACCGGTTTTTCATCAGGCACTCCCGATAGCTGATGCCTGAACGCTGGTGGTAGCCCACGGCTAATGTTATGCCAGAATCCGGAATGGGCGTGACGGTATCTGCGTTTGCAGGATGCTCTTGTGCGAGATGTGAGCCGATATTCACCCGGACATCATAGATCAGGCGGCCATCCATGATGCTATCGGGCCGTGCGAAGTAAATGTACTCGAAGATGCAGTGCGATGGATGAGGAAGGCGAGCAAGCTGATATGACCTCATCTCACCCTTCTTGATGACAATCAGCTCACCGGGACGGACATCCCTAACAAGCCTTCCATTCAAAGTATCTATTGCAGCGCTCTCAGAGGCCACCATATATCCATTATCAACTTCGCCAATGCAAAGAGGTTTTATGCCCAGGGGATCTCGCAGGGCCAGAACTGTATCACCCCACAGGAAAACGAGTGAATAAGATCCCACCATCTTTCGCATCAGTGCACGAACTGCTTCTTGCAGGTCGTATTTGAGAAGCTCTTTTACAAAAAAATGTGCAATTACCTCTGTATCCGAGGATGAATAGAATATATCTCCTGCTTGCTCAAGCTGCTCTCGAAGCTGGCTGGAGTTGACAAGATTGCCGTTATGCGCAACTGCTATAGCACCATCTTTGTATTTAACCAGAAACGGCTGGGCATTCTCAATGCACGATCGGCCCGTCGTCGGATACCTGACGTGGCCAATGCCAACAGACCCGCGCAACAGGTCGATCTGCGCATCGTTGAACACCTCAGAGACAAGGCCCATGCCCCTGTGGGTGCGAATGGCCCTGCCATCGTGAACAGAGATGCCTGCTGCCTCTTGTCCCCGGTGCTGCAGGGCATAGAGTGCAAAGTAAATGAATTTGGCTACGTTATTGCCCGTCTCATTGAAGGAAATACCGACAACGCCGCAGGCATCGTGCAACTTTGGGCCTCTAGTAATCCGCTTTTCTCATCCACTTATGGCTTCTGAGCTTCGAAGATTTACCAAAGCCGCATTTAACACAAACCTTTCTCTTGAAATTGAACGAGATACTGCCACAGCGTCTGCACCGGATATGCGATCTCTTGTGGCGTCTGCCCATAGAAGGAGTACCTTTCACTTAAAACACCTCAGGGTGAAATA